>CAZRBN010000006.1:8789-33233 GCA_964598355.1 uncultured Gammaproteobacteria bacterium | reverse complement strand
GCAGAGCCTTTAATGGGAATTTTTGGTGATGAAAGAATAGCAATTCTAGCTCGAGATGCGGGCAGGGCATGGTGTTTGTCAGGGTTGGATTCTGAGAGCAGACAACAAATTCTTGATATTGCTGTCCGTGCACTTCAGTCCAATTTTTCCTCTCCGACTGAAAGATCTGCCTATGAGCTCTTGTGGGATGTTATTAAGGATCAGATCCCTTCTGATACATCTTCTCCAGAAACACCACCGCCTTCTCGGCAAGAGCCAGAGCCGCAGCCACAAGCAGCACCTCCGCAAGAAGAACCACAACTACCAGCAGCAGTTCAATCTCCGTCGCAACGAAGAGAGCAACCTGCTCCTTCGGGGGTAGCGCTTCCTCTTCCTGCCCCTCAACCTGCAGTTCCAGAGCAGGAACAAGAACAGGAACCACTACAACCAAGAAGAGAGCCTTCTGCACCTCCTGTTGAGCCCCCACGAATACAGGAACAACCGATTGTGCCAGTTCAGGTTGAGCACTTACAGCCAGCACCTTTACCACCTGAAGTGAGAAGAGAAGAAGGGCAAAAGCCTTCTATAAAGATGGCTGCTGTTATGGCACGCAACCCTGAACGGCAGTGGTCTTTTGGAGATGCATTACTTGCTCGGAAATTTGGTAACGGGGGTTTTCTCAGCGGAGCATTTGATAGTTTGGATAAAGGAGATAAGTACAGTGCAGCTGTTTCTCAAAAATTACAGCATACTCTGGCTAACCGAACCCGAACACTAACAGATATTCCTCCTGTGGATACGGCAGTGGGAATGGTAGTGGATGCATTTGAAGCAGTACAACCATATATAGATCGGGTGAAAAAAGGCGCTGAAAAAGAATTAGAAGCACAGAAAGTGCCGGGTAGGTTACGGAAAGAAATTGTCAACAATATTGGAACAACAGGACTTGTTGCCATAACTGCAAGAGATGGAGAGAAACCTGTGTTAGCTACCATTAATTTAGGGCATTCACGATTTGTAGCGTTTGATCCTCAAACGCAGGAGGTAAAGCCTTTAACTGAAGATCATACAGTAGCAATGAGAAAATTACGGGCGGGACAACTAGCGTCTCCTCAAGAAGCCTTTGTTGATGATGATCGCGCACGTCTTCATCGATGGGTACGACGAGAAGATGTGAAAGAATTACGAAGAAAACTTAATGAGCAAATGGCAATGGGATGGAGTCAGGATGATGATGTTTTGCGGGTATCGCCGTTACAGAAAGGAGCTGTATATCTTTTGCTTACCAATGGCGTCACGCGGAATATTCCGCCTGATGAATTACCTCAGGTCATACAGACAGCATATAGGAAGAGTGGCCAACGTGTGTATCCAGCGGTTGCCGAAACAGTAAGGGAAGCGTTACGACGAATGAAAAAGCCTGATCAATATACAGTGATTGTTAATGGTAAAGCCCGCAGGTATGTGGTAAGGGATGATGCAAGCGCTGTAGGAATTATGTATCCACAGAGTCACTAAATTGTCTATAGAAGCTCATACGTTCCTGTCTTTTTTGATACAGTTCTCAGCTATTTCTCAGGGAGATATTGGTATATTTTTACTATCTTTTGAGGCTAGTGACGCTCTTGCTAAGAAAGCAATTTTTGTTTAGAATACTCTTGAAACACATGCGACGTCTTCTTATTTTACTTGTTATCTTGCTTGTTATCTTAGGTGTTATTAGTGGGGCGGAGCAGTATGGTCCTCACTTGTCAGATCTTTTCAATAAGAGTTCTCCTCTTTCTCAAAAAGCTGAGCCAGTCAAGGTAGTAACTGAAGAATCAGTGACAATTAATGTTGTCAAAGGTGTTGGTCCATCGGTTGTGACGGTTGTGGGGGAAGGGTCAACTCCTCAATCGATAGATTTAGGTCCATTTTCAATTTTTAACATTCCTCAAAATCAATCTCCTCAGCAAAGTATTGGGTCTGGGTTTGTGGAAAGTACCGATGGGATGATCATTACGAATAAACACGTTGTTTCAGATACGACAGCAAAATATCATGTAGTGACATTTGATAATAAAAATTATGATGTATCCAGAATGTATCGTGATCCGCTTAATGATATAGCAATTTTGAAAATAGACCCAAGTCAAAATGCCGGAACGTCTCTCAAACCTGTGAGTATGGGTGATTCTTCAAATTTACAAGTTGGTCAATTTGTTGTTGCAATTGGTACAGCACTGGGAGAATTTAGAAATACGGTGACAACAGGAGTTGTCTCTGGATTAGGACGGGGGATTACCGCAGGGGATCAATTCCAAGGTTCTGCAGAGAAGCTTGATAATGTTATCCAAACCTCGGCTGCTATTAATCCAGGCAATAGTGGTGGGCCACTGGTAAACTCTTCAGGACAAGTCATTGGTATTAACACTGCAGTTGCTGCAAGTGGACAAAATATTGGGTTTGCATTGCCTATCAATGCAGTGAAAGATTCATTAAATAACTTCAACCAAACAGGTCAATTTAATAGACCATACTTGGGGGTTGCCTACAAAACAGTTACCAAGGCAGCAGCAATTTTGAATGATATTCCGCAAGGAGCATATATTGAGACAGTTGTAAAAGATTCTCCAGCAGATAAGGCAGGTATTAAAGTTGGTGATATTCTAACGAAATTTGATAACAGCCAGGTAAAAGAAGGACAAGAGTTAGCAACTCTTATAGGTAAAAAAAAATCTGGCGATACCATAACAATTTCTCTTTGGCGAGATGCTAACACGCAAAATGTTTCTGTGACCCTTACTTCCGCCCCAGGACAATAGAGCAAATGGTCAATTTGTAAATTGGATAAGCAGTTAGCTTTGTGAGATAATATATTCATGCTCAATATAGAAAAAGGTGTTCTCCTTGCCCCCTTTACAACCTTTCATATCGGTGGACCTGCAGATTATTTTGTCAAAGTGCAAACAATTGATGAGCTTGTTGAAGCGGTTATGTGGGCAAAGAAACAACAGAGAGACTTCTTTCTTTTAGGGTCTGGAGCGAATATTTTAATTGGGGATAAAGGCTATAGAGGGCTGGTTATCAAAAACGAAAGTTCGCAGTCTTTAGTTGAGGGTTCACAGCTTATTGCAGAATCTGGGGCAGTGGTCGCCGATCTTATTCATCAGACAGAAGCTCTTGGGCTTTCTGGGATTGAGCATTTTGCAGGTATTCCATCAACAGTTGGAGGAGCACTATGGCAGAATCTTCACTTTCTTTCTCCGGATAGGAGTAAAACAGTCTATATCGCAGATGTGTTAGTGAAGGCTGAAATATTGAGTGAAGAAGGAGATCGGAAAGAAGTAGGCGTGGAATATTTCAAATTTGGCTACGATTACAGTACATTGCACGAAAGAGGGGATATTGTCCTTTCTGCAACCTTTGCCTTGTCTCAAAAAACCCCTGAGGAAGTAGAGTCAGTGGCAAAGAATAATATTGCATGGCGGGCTGAAAAACATCCGGAAGGGGCTGTTTGGAAATCTGCAGGGTCGATTTTTAAGAAAATTGAAAGTCATGGAGCAGGAAGGCTTATTCAAGAAGTTGGACTGAAAGGATACCAAATTGGAGGGGCTAAAATTTCTGAAAAACATGCTAATTTTATCCTCAATGAAGGTGGAGCAACTGCCAAAGACGTGCGGGATTTAATCGAGCTTGTTGAGAGACAAGTGAGAGATCAACTTGGTCTCATCATGCAACCAGAAATTAGTTTTGTAGGAGAATTTTGAAAGCATTACGGAGAGAGTAAACAACTAATCCCATCCGTAGGTTTCTGAACGGGTTTTTTAGTGCTGATTGGGAAAAGCAGATTGACATCGTATCCACTATGATATAATTGTAACGTTCTATGAAACTCTCTGTTGTTATCCCAGCCTTCAACGAGGAAAAGTATATAGAAGCCTGTCTACAAAGCCTTATCGATAAAGCAGGAAGTGATATTTACGAAATAATTGTTGTCGATAATGCCTCCACAGATCGTACTTCTGAAGTTGCTAAATCATTCAAAGGCGTGCGGGTTGTGAAGGAAAAAAGAAAAGGTCTTACTCGTGCTAGACAAGCTGGACTGCTTGCCTCCACGGGAGATTTAGTTGCATATATTGATGCAGATACACAAGTGAAAGATTCATGGCTCCATAAAGTCAAAAAAGAATTTGAAAAAAATCCTCGCCTTGTGTGCCTTTCTGCTCCATATAGTCTCTATGATGTTTCAAAATGGAAAAGGGTATTAGTCTGGTCTTACTGGAATTTACTCGCATATCCTACCTATATGCTGCTTATGAAGTATATGGTTTTGGGAGCAAATTTCGTTGCCCGGCGAAGTGTTCTCATGAAAATTGGAGGATTTGATGCAACAATAGAGTTTTACGGAGAGGATACCGATATTGCCAGACGGCTACATCGAGTAGGAAAAGTAAAATTCTTGAGAAAATCTCTTGTTACGAGTTCAGGACGACGTATGGAAGCTGAAGGGTGGTTACGAATTGGTTTGAAGTATACTGCTAACTTTATTTCTGAAGTTATACTTCATCGTCCTTCAACCCAAAAATACAGCGACTACCGATAATTTTGCTTTGCAAGACTATCCTATATCATTCATTTGAAATTTGTCATATTCTAAATTAGTAGTATTAATAGTATTATATAAGAATGGATACTCCTGCAGCAAAAGAAGTAAAAGATAAAGTTGATCAGCTTTTGGATAAAGTTGAAACAGTTATTGACCAACAAAAAGAGCTGGCACAAAAACAAGAAGTAATTTTGGATCAGGTTAGCGTTGAAGAAAAACAAGGTGAGCAGGTGGAAAAAGACGTTGAAAAAGTAACGAATATCCAAAGCTCATTTATTGTCAGAACGAAGAAACATCAATTTCTTTTTCCTCTCATTGTGACAGCAGGAGTTGTTTTGGTGTGGAGAGGATTATCCGGTATTTTTGATGCAACCCCTCTTGTGAATTATTCTATTATCTCCTTAATCCTCGGTATTGGGATTTTATGGTTTTTTAACCACATGAAATCTCTCTAAGAGTTCGTTGAGAATGAGTAGAGGAGTTTTAATACTGTTATTTTCTCACAAAAAGTACTGCATTGGGAATATTTCTTCCAGGACCTGCAATATAACTACCATTCAACATGAGCGCTGTTGAACCGCCTTCATCCAAATTGAGCGCATCATCCATGCTCATGGCCTTCATGACATGAGCATTGTCAGTCATATTTGCATTATACATAACGCCAATATAGACAGTACTTCCTTTATGAGCGATAAAAGTTCGTGTGCCTTTATTGGTAAATTTTGTATCACTACTATCTCCGTAAACTACATTTCCTCCTGCAACAAGAAGTGGTTGCATGGCAATAACACTATCAACACCTGTATCCCGACCCCAATCTGATGAGTGGCCTCTTACTCCCATTTGGTTACCAGTAAAGTATACTAAAGGCACAGTAGAATAGACATTATTCGCCGAGTTAAAGTAGTGCTTATTTTTATTCATAAGCAGCGTATCAAATGAATTTGTTTTCCCAGCACATTGTGGATATTCAGGAGGACAGAAAAAAGTCCCATTAATACCTGCATAAGCTCCACTGCGTGCTACATATGTCCCAAGTGGCAAGACAGGACAATTATTACTACAATCACCATCGGATGCTGTATCAACAATAACACGAGTGGAATTTAAGTCTGCGGCAATAATATCAACAACAAACGTACCAGTGTCTGCAACAACTGTTTGGCGACTGTATCCGCTACCAGGTGGAGTATTGTTTGCTGGTGCATTTTGGGCGTTCGGTGTTGCAGGAATGGCGGCTGCAGCAAGTTTGGTTTGCTCAGCTGTAATATCTTTGCTTAGTTGGTCGAGTATGGCTGAAGCAGAAGAGTAATTTCTTTGGGACAAAAGAGTAAGAATATTGGCAAATTGTGTATCAAAGGCTGAGGTATCTTTTGTCTGGGTTTTAAGATCAAGTAAGCTTGTGTACGTTTTAACAGACTTTGTGTAGGTATCTTCAATTGCTTTTATCGTTGCTTGTAACTCATTATTTCTTTTATATTGATCCTGATTTTTCAGTGCTATGAATTCTTTTTTTGTTTGGTCAAGTGTATGCTGTATTAAGGATGTTTGGTTTTTCTGAGAAAGAAAAAATATTCCTAGGACACTTGTTGTGAGTATGGCAACAACTCCCATGGCCACTAACACTTCAGAGGTAAGCAGAGTTTGATGTTGGTGGAAAAAATGAAAGGTTTTTGTTTTGAGAGAGATAACAATAGTTGCTCCAATCATATACTCATTGTTACAAAGATTTTTTAAAAATGCAAAGGAATATAGCTTTATTCTTCTTCACTAGGGGAGAGGGAGTCTTGGGTTTCTAATTTTTGCTCGGCTGCTAGCATATCATCAATTTCTCCCTCCATGAGTTTTGGTAAATTATGGAAGGATTCTCCTAGTCGGTGGTCAGTAACTCTATCTTGAGGAAAATTGTAGGTTTTGATTTTTTCATTTCTCATACCTTTTCCAACCTGAGTAGAGCGGAGGGATCCAACTTCTTCATTTCTTTTTTCCAATTCAAGCTCCCATAACTTTGCACGAAGCATTTCCATAGCAATTTCACGATTTTGTCCCTGGAAACGCTCTGTCCTACAGACAACGACAATACCTGTTGGTTTGTGTTTGAGTCTGACCGCAGTACTGACTTTATTCACATTCTGTCCGCCATGTCCACCAGCTCTGAATGCTTCAAATTCTACATCGTCTGGGCTAATATAGAGGTCAATATCTTCAAGTTCTGGTAATGCGTAGACTGTAGCAGTAGAGGTATGGACGCGACCGCGCTTTTCTGTTTCTGGGATTCTTTGGACTCTATGGACGCCTGCTTCATATTTGAAAATTCCGAATGCACCATATCCAATAATTTTTATAACATTCTCATCAAGCTCTTCGATTTTAAAACCTTTTAATTGTGCGTACCGGACATACATTCGCAAAAGCTCATCTGCCCATAATTTGGCTTCTTCTCCTCCTGCAGCACCATTGGTTTCAAGAATAACATTGCGTTCGTTGAGAGACTCACCATTGTCTTCTTCTGGCTTCATCGTATCTTCAATGATCTTTTTTTCTTCTTCCAGACGGGTAATTTCTTCTTGCGCCATTTCAGCCATATCAGGCTCTCCCAACAGTAATTTGGTTTCTTCAATTTTTCTTTCTAACTCTGCAATTTGTACGAATCGATAGTCTTCCATACGTGTATTATATCATTGTTGCAATGTAACAATTTGGTTTTTGAATATGAAATAGGTATTCATAGAGAGATTCTGGACAAGCCAGAATGACAGGGGAAAGGACTGCTATTTAATGGCTGCGAGCATTTCTGCGAGAGATTTTGGAGCATTATCTTTTCTTGCTTTTTCTTCTTTTTTGGCAGTAATTTTAGCTGCAAATTCTTTTTGTTTTTTGATTTTTTCTTCAAAACTACTAATTCTTGAAGCACTATCAACAAATCTCTGCTCGCCTGTATAGAATGGGTGGCAATTACTGCAAAGCTCAACATGAATAGTTTCCTGGGTAGATCCAAGACTGAATTTTGTCCCACAGGCAGCACATGTGACAGTAGCCTGAAAATATTGTGGATGAATATTTGCCTTCATAATGACTTTATTATATCAATTATAGGGGAAAGGGTCAACCGTTAACCGTTAAGGAGGTGAAATACGATGTTTTAGAATCTTTTTTTATGTCTTGCACGTGATGGCTAACGCTTATAGAGGTGGTGCACGTGGGGATGGGATTTGTGATTTTCAGCAACATACATACCTGCAAAGACCAAAAGGGAGCCAAAAATGAAGAAAATATTAGGAGTCTCATGGACAAGCGGAATTGCTACCAATACGGTAACAACAGGTGCGACATAGGAAAAAATAGTGGTGTCTGAAGCACTGATATATTTCAGTGCCCAGAAAAAAATAAACCAAGCAAGAAATGAGCAAAGAAAAGCTCCGAAAAGAATGCCAGAAATTCCTTGGAAATTAAGGTTGGTCAAGAAGCCATATTGCATACTTTCTTGTAAAAGCAGAGGATAAAAGGTGATTGAGCCAATAAGAAATGTCCAAAAAGTTACGGTTATTGGGTGATATTTTTTCACTATTTCTTTTGCAATGATTGTATTAATAACAGCACCTAGTGTTGATATGACGAGAAGAAAATTACCAAACAGTGAGGATTTCATAGAACCTCCTCCACCAGATTCTAATACAATTAACAAGACTCCTGTCAGTCCAAGCACATTTCCGAGAAGCATCTTTCGTGTTGGTCTTTCCCTCAAAAAAATCATAGACAGGATAATAAGAAATGCAGGCCCGGCACAGGCGATAATGGATGCATTTATGCTAGCGGTGTAGTGAATTGCAACAAAATAAAATCCAATATTGATAGTAATCCCAAAAATACTTGAAGTAACAATGGCCAGGAGATCTTTTTTAGCAATACCAAGATAGGTGGGGAATGCAACTATCATGATAACAACAGGGATAAAATATCGTAAGAATGCGAGGGTAAAGGTATGGACATTTTCAAATGCCCATTTAAAGATTGGAGGTCCTCCACCCCAAATAATATTGGCTACGATAAGACCCATGATGGCCAGAGTAACTTTAGGGAAACGCATACGTGCATTGTTTCATTGGTAATGGCAATGGGTAATGAAGCAATGGGACAATTACTATTATCGAAGGAATGATATGAGTTCGTCAACAGTCATTTGCTTTTGGGATCTTTCCTGTAAATTTTTTACAGTAATCATGTTTTTTTCCACTTCCTCTGGTCCTAGAATAACAACATACGGAATGCCTTTGCTGTCTGCATATTTCAACTGTTTTTCCAAAGGATTTTTATCTTTAACTTCTCCCAGATACATCTCTGTATTAATATTGTTCGAGCGTAGTCGAGAACTAATTTCTAAAGACTTTTGTTCTAAGTCTTTCTCAAAAACGCTCACTAAGACTTTTGCTGAAGCATTCGCAAGTTCTTCAGGGAATAGATTTAGCTCTTCCATTGCTTCAAGTGTCCTATCAAATCCGAATGCACATCCGACAGCTGGGATTTGCCTACCGGCAAACATACCGATAAGATTGTCATAACGTCCGCCGCCGCATACAGATCCTACGGGGTATTCAGGAATTTCTACTTCAAAAATAAGTCCTGTATAATAGTCAAGTCCTCGTGCAAGAGTAGGGGAGAACACATAATTATCAATACCCAAAGAATCCAACAATCTAATAATTTCTTGTAATCTTTCAGTTGGTTTGGCATCCATAGTGGATTGCAGAAGATTTTTTGCTTCTTGCGTACTTTTACTTACTCCTCGAGCAACAAGCTCTTCAACGACACCATCTTCTCCAATTTTTTTCAATTTATCAATGGTTGCAATTGCTGCTGCGTCAAGTCCTTCAAAAACTGTCCTATCATTCAGTAGTACAGTAATTTTTTTAAATCCTAATGCTTTATATCCGTCAATGACAGCTGCAATAATTTCAGCATCAGACAATGCCGAATTAACTCCGATAGTATCAATATCGCATTGCAAAAATTCACGATATCGTCCTCTTTGTGTATTATCAGCTCGATAGACATTTTGCATTTGGTATCTTTTGAAGGGGATAGGGAGATTGGCTTGATACTGAGCTACAGCTCGTGCTGTTGGGACGGTCTGGTCGTATCTCATGGCAACTTTTCGTCCGCCATTATCTTCAAAGCGATACATTAATTTATCGCCCTCTTCACCATATTTTCCTGTGAGAATTTCTTCGTACTCAAGAACAGGTGTTTCTAAAGGCTCAAAACCATAGGACTCAAACACATTTCTCAACGTGTTTTTTACATAGTCTCTTTTTCGGGCTTCCACTCCAATGAAATCCCGAAAGCCTTTTAAATTTTGTACTTTCATAGTATTCATACCTGTAATAGTATCAGAATTTCTCATATTTTTCATTAATTAGCTTTCATTGTTGTTTGGTCTCTTCTGGGAAATACTTGCTCAAAACGCAGAGAGCCTTTTACACCTATAACAACGTATCGTTTTACGTCATACTGCTCATAAGCCCCATTTGTCAATCGTATAGCTTCTTGGTGTTTAGGTTGTTTGCCACTTGCTCTTGCACTTTCTTCATTTTCCCATACACAAAAGGATCTACATTTGCGAGTTTTTATGTCCAATTGACCTCTATAATAACCTCTAAAACCAGGCATTTGGCTCACTTCTCTATACGCTTGTGCATCTGCTTCTTCCAGTTTTTTTTCTATTAAACTACCATTCATTGCTGATTGTTTTCTTGTCGATTCAAAGACAACAAAATAGTTTCCAGGGGCTAACCTTGTAACAATAGGTTCCCATCCGACTAGTGCTTCAAATATAGGTGTTCTAAAGTCAGTATAGGTTTCTCGCGGTTTTAATTGACCCTCTAGATCGAGAATGATATTACCACTTTTTGTTTCAATAGCCATCTTATTTATCTCTCCAATCATCAACGAAGTTTTTATTTTTACTTTTAATCTTTTCTCCCAGAATAGGGTGTAGTTCTAGCGCAGGAGAGTATTTACTTGCAGCAACAGTTTTTTCTAATCCTTCTGCCATAGCTCTTGTTATTGATGGATTATTTCCACAGCAACACCCGATATAATTAACTCCAATTTCTCTTGCTTGCTTTGTAAATGCTGCCATTTCAAACCGTGTTAATAAAAATGGATCAAGTCCTAAAGGAAATACTCGTTGGCCATCTTTTTTTAGTGATTCAAAGGAGGGTTGTTTTTGCGTTGTTCTGTATGGAACAGGTTGAGCAGCAACAAAGCAATTTACTTTTTGTCTAACTTGTGTAAGAAGAGGAAGCATTGTTTGTGGGCCACGATCACAGTTAAAACCTACAATATCTGCTCCGTTTTCTTCTAAAATCTGGCACGCTTTTACATAATCATATCCATCTGCAGTTTTATCTTTTTGTACTGTAGCCAATGTAATCATTGCAGGTAGGTTAAGCCGTTTAATTTCTTCGAGCCCAATAAGTGCTTCTTCAAGATAATCATTTGTTTCAGAAATAACAAAATCAATTCCTTCTTCACAGGCCCATTGGAGTTGTTCGCGATAAATGTTTCTAACTTTTTCTCCTGATTCTTTTTTATTTTGTGGATCATACATCCATGTATTGCAAATATTGCCAGCTACTAAAGCATCTCCTTCTCGTGCAACTTCATTTGCAATTCTTACAGCTTGACGGTTTAGTCTTTCTAAATCATTTTCTCGTCCAACATCTGCCAGTTTATTTCTATTTGCATAATAGGTAAGAGCTACAATAACATCTGTCCCAGCTCTCAAAAATTCTCTACTTAGTTCTTTCAAAGCATCTGGAAAATCCAATACAACCTCGGGTACATATGGACCAGCCTTTATATATCCGCGTCTCTCTAATTCAAATACATATCCTTCTGCCCCTAATACAATATCTTTTTGTAAACGTTCTATAATTCCTTTTTTCATTTTTGTACAAACCTTTCTGGTGAAAATCTCTGTATGTCATAAATGGTTTCTTTTTGAATACTTAATTGCATAAGAATTTTCCCAATAAGAGGAGCGAATTTATATCCCGTTCCTCTCCAGCCACACCCAACAGAGATATTCTTAAATCCTGGAAGTTTGCCAAGAATAAAATTGTCATCTCCAACCATATCGTATGAGCATTGGTCAGCATCTTTTACGACTTCTCTCTTTACATCTTTTAGTATAGGCATACATTCTTTAACAAAATCATCAATTGATGCAATTTTTTTATTTAGTTTTTTTTGCATGTCAGGAGGATTATAAAATCCAATTTTTATACAAGATTTTTTCTCGTCAAAAATAGGGTGTCCATAGATACCAACATCTAGATATGCAAAAACAGGAAATTTTTCAGGTGAGAATATATCTTTATATTTTTTAGGAATATACACATACTTACATTCTTGAGGTCTATCAGGAAAAAGAGGAAATTGTACTGTATTGTTTTTAATTCTTGAAACAACATCATTTGTTCCAAGGGCAGCAGTTATAACAATGTTTTCAGTAGTGAAAGATCCCTTTGAAGTTTTTAATGCTACGAATCCTTCTTTTTCTTCAATGCTTATGACATCAATCTCTTCTATTATTTTTATATTCTTTTCCTCTAATGCTTTGAGTAGAAAATTTGTAATAATGGGTAGGTATAAAAAACCTGCTTGGACATCTAGTGTTGCAGTGTCAACTTTGAATTGAGGGAAGGTTTTAAGCAAGCCATTCTTAGTAAATTTTTTTACAAAAAAATTAAGATTTTTTTCATTTTTATAACTCTGGAAAGCATAGGTGGTATTAATTGCGGGGGTTACAGAACGTTTTACTAGATTTAAACAACCACAGGTAAAAAGAAATTGCTCCTTAGATTTTTCCTGGAGGGTAAGCCATAAAGAACGTGCTTCATAGGCAAGGCGAGAATACTGAGGGTCGAGGTAATCATTTCGAATTGACCTCGTAAAACTAAAAGAGGCTGCCTGTTTGTTACCAATAGTAGATTTTTCCAAAACAATAATATTCTTAACAAATTGAGATGCATAATAGGCTGTGAATAAACCCATAATGCCTCCACCAATAATAATTAGATTTTGTTTATTATTTTTTTTCATATCTTTATACCTTTCTCCCATAAAAAAACCCGCTTGTGGCGGGTATGTTCAATTTTCTCTAACACGAACATTACTCCGCCAAAAGGGGAGTATGGTGTGTATTTACTTTATTATTTGTTATTAGTTCACTATTCATAGTTTTATTTTTTTCAACATGAGCCTGTATCCCCCCATGCCTTTTTCTTTCCATTTTTGAATTCGTGCAATTGTTGTGCTACTCATACCTGTTTGGCGGGTAATCTCTTCATAAGGAACTTTCTCCTCAAGAAGTCGAGCAACTTTCCACCGGTTACTAAATTCTTTTATTTCTGATTCAGTTAATAAATCCCGTAAGAATTTTCTGCATTCTGCCTCATTTTCTAAAGAAAGTAATGCTTTAAAAAGTTTTTTTGTGTCTTTCGAGTGCAAATAATCCATACTTTATTTAACTAAAGTAAAAGAATAGTAATACTTTACTTAAATAAAGTCAAGTAGGCAAGTTTTAATCTCTGGATAACTGAATCATGCTTAAGTTTGCTGATATATTAGTAAGTGGGAAATAGTTTTAGAACTTACCTTTCTTCCAAAAAGTGATGGGCGATAGAGTGAAGGACAACAAATAGTACTGCAAAGACAGGAACTGCGAAAATAACTCCGAATCCTCCCGCAATTTTATATCCAATAAAAAATGATAATAGGACAATAACCGGATGCAATTGCAGAGCTCTACCTAGTAATCTTGGTCCAATAATGTTAAAGACAATTTGCTGCATAGCAAGAAGTGCGAGGAGCACTAAGAGGCCTTTGACTGGATCGATAAAAAGAGCAATGGCAACTGGTGGAATAAGGGCAAGCAGACCTCCAATCATTGGGATAAATGTCAGTAGACCGGCAATAAGACTTGTTGATGCTGCAAAATCGACGCCAAAGGCTGTCATGATGAGCCATGTAGCAATGCCAGCAATAATACCAAAAATAATTTGCATACGAATAAACGATCCAAAGGTACTATCAATAAGCTCTTGTAAATATGTAGCATGACCATGCCATTTTTTTGGAAGAAGCGTATACAATTCCTCATTCATCCGTTCCTTATCTAATACAAAGTAAAAAGAAACAATAAGTATCATAAATGCAGAAAATAAAAATCCTGCAACAGAGGGGATATATGATAAAGCATTATCGACAAAGGCTACACTTGTATCTGTAATTTTATGGACATAGTAGGGAAATGAAGCCTGATATTTTGGAAGTACCTTAGAGAGTGTTTCAACTTGTGCGACAACAACAGGGACAAAAAGAGAAATTGCAGCAGCCAGAATACCAAAGAAAACAAGATAAATAAGTGTTGCTGACCATACTTTTGGAAGACGTGCTATTTTAGAGATTTTGTCAACAAATGGTCCTAAAATAAAGCTTAATACCCAGGCAGTAAAAAGAATAATAATAACATCAGAAAAAAATGAAATTCCTAGCCATATCCATTGAAAAAGATACAAAGAGAGAGCACAAATTGCTAAAACTAAAAGAGTAGTTACTAATGCAGATTGTTTTTTTAATTCCTCAAACATGATTGGTTATGGGTAGTGAGTGATGGGTGAACCCTAACTCGTCACTACTTTTATGTTAATAAAAGTAGTGCTAGATTACAATAAGCTCTTTGGGGGAATGGGTGAGTTGTCGTATCCCTTTTGCTTCCAACACAAACATATCTTCAATTCTTACGCCTCCGAAGCCGGAGACATATACGCCTGGCTCAATAGTAAAGACCATACCTTCTTCTAAATTGTCTTTGGAGTAGCGAGAGACAGTTGGTGCCTCATGCACCTCCAGTCCTATGCCATGTCCCAAAGCATGTGGGTATGAGCTATATCCTTTATCTTCAATCACTTTTCGTGCAGCTTCATCAATACTTTTTGCAGAAATTGATCTCTCTCCTTTGTCCCACAGTTCTTGAATAAGTGACATAGCTTTTTCTTGAGAAGCAAGCGTTAGTTGGTGCATTTCTTTTTGCTTATCAGTAGGTGTTCCTAAGAAGACGGTTCGGCTCATATCTGAGAGATAATGATTGACAGTTGCCATAAAATCAAACAAGACAAAACTATTTTGAGAAAGTGTTTCATCACCTGTCATATGGTGTGGCACAGCAGCATTTTCTGCAAAAGCAACAATTGCTTGGTGGGGGATAGTGCCGCCATGGTCGATAATATATTGCTCAAGTTGCCGGCATAATTCTAACTCAGATATTCCTTCTTTTATTTTATCCAGAATAAAGGAGAATGCTTCATCAGACACCTTACATGCTTTTTCAATTGCCAAAAGTTCTTTCTCATCTTTTTTCATACGCAACGTTCGAAGGGGGATAGGGAGGAGTTCTAATTTTTTATCAGTAAAATCCCAGTATTCTCCAACACGCAGGTCATATTCTTCAAAACCAATTTTTTTGATTCCTTCTTTACCAACAATTTCTAAGACATGCTCGGTATACCATTTATCTGGAGTTGTTTCCAAAAGAGAAATTTCTGGCGTATATTTTTTGACTGCACCTGAGTAAAGGGGACTGGTAATAAGGTAGGCGTTGGATGAGGTAATAAAATAGTACCCATCATGCTCTTTCAGAAATCGATTAAATCCGGAAAGATAGTGGATATTAATATTGGAAGAGACAAGAAACGCATCAACGTTGTATTGTTTGAGTATACTTCTTAGATGCTCAAGACGAGAGTTGTTCATACGATAATTATCTCATACATCTAGGCATATGCCAATTACTTTATGATTGGTGTTAGCTTTTTTCCACTTCCCGTAGAAGGGGTCACTGGGGCAATGTCTTCCTGCTTTATAAGCGCTATGTTAGGATTCGGGGGGATTGTAGGAAAGAGAGTAATCCGGGAAGCGACAATTTTGGTTGGGTCTTTTTTATCAACGAATCCAACGATAAGTACCCGTTGTTTTTCTGTTAATTTTGAAAACCCAGATCGTACGACACCGCCATCAGTTGTATAAGAATTTGTTTTGGTAATATTTTCCACATCAATCGTCCATTGATCATTTGTATCGGTTACTACTTTAAAAGTGAAGTTATCTTTATCCAGAGAAATAACTGCACCAGTAATAAATAAAGGATTTGTTGTGACATCCACCCATCGAGCTAATAAGTGTCGTGACTCTTTATTGTAAAGACCTATTGTCCCGATTGTTGTCCCTTTTTTAACATCAGAAATACCAAATGATCCTTTTGTTCCGGGAGAGGAAAACTTTGTTAATTCATCAACATCGATAATGCGGATAGTCCCGTGGATATCAGTAACGGTAATTTGTGTATCAGAAACATCAGTTACTACTCCCATAATGCCACGTTTATCAACGAGTTTTAATTGTGCTACTCGGGAAGCGATTCTATCTTTTAAATTATTTATTTGTTCTTCCAATTTATTGGTGGTTCCTGTAGGGGTGGAAGATGCTGCAAATATGGCTGTTTTACCAAAGGTAAAACCCAACAGTGTAACAATAGTAATAATAACAACAATGCTAACTTTTTTCATATTAGAAATTTTCTGTTGCGTAATTAACAGTAAGCGTTTTAAGCGTCTCTTTTCCATCTGGCATCACTGCAAGAATATGCACAATATTTTCATTATCAGTTACAGTTACGGTAAGTGAAAATGCACCCATACTGGAGGGGTTTACAATAGTATCTGTGCCATCAGTACTGACAATAACAGTTGCTGTTGGATCTGTTTTCCCACTGACAGTAACTACTTTAGAGGTAACGACTGACTCATCAGTTGGACTATCGATAGTTAATGGAACAGAGGATGTTGGCGTAGGGCTAGTCTGCTTGATACTGATTGTTTTTATTGTATTTGGCGAAACCGTTTTGGTAGATTGATAGATAAAGAAAGCAACTCCGGCAACAAACAATCCAAAAACGACTGCGACAAAAGAAAGGATAAGTTGTTCAAATTTCATAGTGAGTGCCTAGCCTCTATTAATTAAGCAGGAAGAATTAATGGCAAAGGTTACGGCTATAATACGGCAAAGAAAACAGCTTGTCAACCAAAGCTATCTCTGGTAATATGAAGATATGGAAATTGCATTCGTACAAGGAAATGGCCTCAAAATTAAAGGAAAGCAAGCAACTCTTGTTGTTGATGTGCAAGATACAAAGGGAAAAGTGGTATCAGATGCTGTGCTTCTTTTAGGAAATCCTCAAACACCTATATTATTTCGGGAAGATTTAGGCGTTGTTTTTCAAGGGCCTGGAGAATATGAAGTAAAAGGTGTAAAAGTAACAGGTTTTAAAGCAGAAGGCGAAACAATGTATACGATAAGTATTGATGGATTGATGGTATTTGTTGGCAAAGTAAGTAGCAGTATAAAAGCAAAAGATAAGTTACATGAGCATGATGTAGCTGTTTTGCTGGCTGATGAAGTTTTATCTCAGGCTACCATGGGTCTTCTTAACCCTCATGCAATTCTTTTTTATGGAGAGAAATCAGAAGAGAATACGAAGTCTTTTGGAAAAGAAGCAGTTGCTCCAGTTGGAAAATACGTTACAACAAAAGACAAACTTCCTCAAGAGACTGAATTTGCCATCTTAGGTTAGTAGTACACGTTAAGCGTTACGTTTTTTCTTTACCCTTGGATTTGATCTAGTGTGCTCTCTTGATGTATTGATAGGTATTGGTATACTACTCTATACATTCATGGCAAAAAATAAAGTACCTCCATCTAATACAGAAGCCGAACAAAGTGTTTTAGGCGCAATCCTTATAGATAAAGATGCAATAAATATTGCGTCAGAAATTCTTCAGCCAACTGATTTCTATAATAATCAACATGGTGTTATTTTTGATGCCATGATTTCTTTATACGAAGTAAGACAACCTATTGATTTGGTCACGTTAACTGCAGAATTAAAAAAGAAAAGGGATGGGGAAAATATCCAATCTTCCTATTTAACAGACTTAGTAAATGCTGTTCCAACAGCTGCAAATGTTGGGCACTATGCCCATCTTATTAAAGAAGCATCAACAAAAAGAGGATTGATTCATTTAAGTAGTGAAATAACTGAGCTGTGCTTTGATGAAGAAAAAGAACTTCGTGAAGTTATCGAAAAAGCAGAGTCAGGTGTTTTTTCTATTTCTCAGGGAAATGTTGTCAGAGGCTTTATGCCGGTGAAACAAGCGTTGGCTGCAAGTTTTGACAGAATTGATGAGCTCCACAAGAGTGGTGCAGGGCTTCGGGGTGTCAGAACAGGTTTTTCAGACTTGGATACGATGCTTTCAGGAATGCAGGCGTCGAACTTACTTATTTTGGCTGCACGTCCTGGGACAGGAAAAACAGCCATGGCGATGAATATTGCTATGCATGTGGCAGTAACTGATAAAAAACCCATTGGCATTTTCTCTTTGGAAATGTCTCAAGAAGAATTGGTCGATCGTCTGTTAGTAGGGCAGGCAGATGTTGATGCTTGGCGACTCAAGACCGGCAAATTAACAGAAAATGATTTTACAAAACTATCTGAGGCAATGGGAGTTTTGGCTGATGCTCCTATTTTTATTGATGATACACCGGGTATTACTATTTCTGAAATGCGTACAAAAGCAAGAAGGCTGCAGCTTGAACATGGCATAAGCCTTTTAGTTGTTGATTACTTACAACTGGTAAATCCCGGAAAAAGAGTAGAAAGTCGTGTACAGGAGGTGTCAATTGTTTCTCAATCTTTAAAAAACTTAGCTCGAGAACTGAAGATTCCTGTTATTGCACTGTCTCAGCTTTCCCGTGCTGTTGAGCATCGAGGAGATTCCAAACCCCAATTAGCAGATCTTCGTGAGTCTGGTGCTATCGAACAAGATGCAGACGTTGTTATGTTTTTATATCGTGCAGATCCTGATGCGTCTGGTCCAACGATTCCTGTTAACATGCTTATCGCAAAGCATCGAAACGGTCCAATTGGTGAAGTAAACCTTCTCTTTAGAGGGGATAGAATCCGCTTCTTTAATATTGAAAAACATTATAATGAATCTGCCTCTTCTGCTTCCTCGACACCTTCCTAACAGAATCTTTTCGTAATTTCTTATTGACAACTTCTTTTATTTTACGGTTTAATGGATATAGAGAAGCTTTTAGCAATAAGCATATAGTTTTCTCTGCATGCTAGAAGCTTATTGACTAGTCGCTAAATTGGAGGGGGGTGAAGTATATGGACGATACACAAAATAATGGAATGAATCCACAACCAGCAAGTGATGGTTCGCAACCTGCAGCTCAACCACAGGATATGAGTGCAATGCCACCTGTGCCAAACATGTCTTCAATGACAGATATGGCAGGAATGACACCACCACCTCCAATGCAATCGGATTCTGCGCCAATGCAGCCTCAGCCAGCGCCTATGATGAGTATGCCAGAGCCAGCACCTGTCATGCCAGCAATGGATAATTCTCTCAATACATCTGTCCCTTCTTCACCAACGCAAGATATGGGAATGATGGGTAGTATGTCTCAACCATCTGTGTCTGACACAAGTATGATGAGTGCTCCCGTAGCTACGCCTGATCAAAAGCCGGCAGAATCTGACGAGTATGCATATGCTGAAGATTTGCTTGATGAAATTTTAGATTCTTTGGATAGAATTGAAGCAAAAGTGGAAGCAATTGAAAAGAAAATAGGACAATAATCTTTCTCTTTTCCTAGAAACCCGACTTCGGTCGGGTTTTTTTAGTCTTATTCCTGTTATATTTGAGCGGATCGTCTTCTCCGTCTTCTTGCTGCTTGTGTTTTAGGGAGAGTATCACTGCTTGTTACATGTTCTTCAGTGTCTACGGTTGGAAGAGGGTGAGTTGTTAGGTCTCTTTCCGGACTTTCATCATTTTGTTGGTCCAAACTAGCAACTGTTTCCCATCCTTGGAATACATCTGGTAGTGGAGAAGAAGAGTCAGTTAAAACTGTTTCATGTTCTCCAATAGAAGAGGGAAGTGCTGCTTCTTCAGGAGGATTTTCAGTTTGAAATAACGCGACTCCCTTTAGTTGCTCTACATCGATTAACTCTCCAGGTACCAATTCTCCATAACCAAATTGAGGAGCTGCAGGTGGTAACAGAATGGCAGGTATTGGTGCAGTATCTTCTTTGGCCACAGTTTGTCTATGTTCTGCTTGTGCTAATTGTCCCACGAATGAGTCATTCCAAAAGGCTTCACGCATTTCCTCGCGAGGCGGCAATAATGATTCTCCGGTAATAGTTTGGGATTCATCAACAAGCGGTGGCGGGACAAGAAAGTCCCTTGCCGGAGTAGTACTTCCTCCTGTAAAAGGTGATCGAAAAGGAAAAAGGGAATTTACTGTTCCATTTGCGTTAAGGCTTTGAAGCAGATACAGTAAAACATCAGGTATATTGTCTTGGGCTGTATCAGGTATATATGTTTTTTGTTGTTTCTGCAGTATTGACCAGGCATCATATATTCTTTCTACCATATAGCGTGCTTCAATGACCCGTAATTGGAGACCTTTATGTTGTTTGACACTCTCACTATCCACCAGTATTCCATTCACTTGTATCCCTCGATCATGAAGACTGAGTTGCAGCTGTTTTTGCTTTTCTCCTTCTGTCATCGTAAGACATATGTGTGATTGTTCGGTATTTGGATCGACATCAATGATTGCACCAAACGATTTATCTCCATAGGACAATGAGAGATTGTGGATATGGTCATTTTCTCTTGAAATATCAAAGTCCGCGACAATGTGTGCTTGGTATTTGTTTGGTATAGCTGTTGTGATAACTCGAGATACATAGTCTTCAAATGTCCATCTATCTCTATTCCACTCAATAGCATACGACCCAATATATGGCATGCCATGCATTGCCTGAGGAAAAAGCGGAAAATCAACTCTGTTTGAGGCGAGAACGACTCGAAGCAATTCAGGAGCAATAAGGTTAGTTATCTGTACAGCATCCCTCGTAATCGGATACAAAACAGTATTTCTGGCATCATTTGGATTACCAAACGGGGTATATCCAATTTCAATGGTTGGTACACCTGGTTGTGTACTGAGTGATGGATCTCTGAAAAAAACAGTGGGAGCAAAGGGAAGATCTGGTCGGGAAGTTGACTGATAGATAAGGTGTCCTGAGTCTGGAGATGCAAACAACATACCTACTGGCTCTTGTTGTGTTTCATTGCAAATCAAAACACTATTTCTGGCAATAAATCTTGCTTCGTCCGGATTAACTTCAATACATGGTAAGTCTTCTGCTCGTACAGGGAATGCTTGGGTAATATCACCCATATCCGTACGTATTTGCCTGAGTATATCAGCGCTTACTTCAGAATTGCTTTCTTTGCTATGCATCACTGCACTTCCTTCTGGACTAACAACAGTTACTCTTGTTGGTAAATCTGTATGGAACCATTCTGTAAAATTGGGGAATGCTGTGCGAAGTACTATGTCTTCGGCAGGAGAGATGCTTCGTTTGTTTGGTTGAGATGAAGCTTCAAGGTCTTCTGTTGTCACTAACTCGTTTTGTGTCCGGGCATAGACTTCTTGGCTGACAGCGCGTGCCGAATCTAAAATATTTGATATAAGGCGTCGGGGAATCGTATCAGCATCATACTGTGTTGACCTAGTTTTATCGGTCATAACACAGAAGGTTTTTCTATCACCTGTTAGATTTTCTGCAACATAGGCAACGTCTTCCCCAGGTTCTTTATAAAGAGAAATATATATACCATGACGACGATGTTGGGCAGCTTCGATCGCGTAGATATGAATACCATTGGGATCATATGCCAATTCTACATTTTCCGTTACAATCGCAACTGGTGCTTCCGGTTTTTGGTTTGGTTTTGCTGAGTCTTTTGATGGAAGAAAGGGATCAGGAAGTGTATAGACAAATTCTCCTTGAGGTATACTTTCTTGGATGCCTGCAAGGCTTTGTGCAATGTAGGTTAGCCCTTGTACTTTCACTGCTAATGCTTCGGGACTTTGTGAGTCCTTACGAGTTCTTACTTGGTGTAGTAGATTACTGACTCGCTCTCTCGCAGAGATAAGAAAGTCTGGTCCTTTGGTTGTCATAATGTCCTATAATTTACTTTATTTTTTGCTTAACGGTGATAAGAGAATAGTAAGAGGCGGGTAAGATAGAGCGTCTGTTATACATGTTTAGTGTCTAACTCTGACTGCAACAATTTTAGGATAGGCATTTTCTCTACTTGTTTGTCCATCAACTATTGCTTGAGAGCTTGTTGATGAGTCTTCCTCTGAAATTGGTAATTGCTTCATATTGTCCACAATGGTTGTAATATGATTGCGAATCTGTTTTGTATGCCTTTTTGCTTGGAAATGGTACCAACGTAACTCAGTGCTGAAAGGCTTGCCTCCACAAGTACTAGCAAATGTACTGTTAGTTTTTTCAGAAGGATGTTTTTCAAATGTAAGAGAGTTCTTTAAGGGACCGTGAGTTTTTGTCACTGAAAATTTTCCTTCTTCTGCCTGTAAATACGTATTGCTATGTTGAATCAATACAGTTGTTTGCAGTTTATTTTTTGTAACGGAGGCTTTTATAGGGGGGACAAGTTGTCCCAAGCGAGGTGGATTGGTTATATCCCTAGCAAGTAATGCAAGACCAGTTTCTATTTCTTTCAGTCCTTTGATTCGTCTTGTCGGTTGGCGTACCCACGATGTAACAGCATTGGCTATATCTTCTACTCTATGTTGCCAACGGGTGGGTAGCTTATCTAACATATCCCATAAGATAGTTTAGAAGTTCCAACAGACTTTTAAGGAAGTAGTAAGGGCAGTGTAAGAGGACATAGGGAGAAATACCTATACAAATATGTAACACATTTTATCCTAAGTACGCAGTCGAGAAATCATGAGAAGAATAGATAATTATGTATGCAATTTCACTGAATATGTTGAGATTTTTAAAATTAGAAAATTTATATTAAAATAAATTGAAGATAGTTGTACGTTTTGATCTATGATTTTTTTGGTACAATCGCTTTACTTCTTTATTTAAAACCCATGACCAACACATGTGTTTCCATTATTATTGCTATTTGTACCATCAGGACAGGTCGTATTTAGCCAAATTGGTGTCGTGAGTTTTGCTCCTGTAGCAATAGCACCGTTTAAATTGGCATTTGTGAAATTCGTATTTGAGCCTGTTGCTCCGTTAAATTTCGTACCACTAAGACCGTTAACTGTGTTAAAATTAGCACCAGTAAAATTAGTACCAGTTAGGTTTGAATTGCTGAAGTCTATATTGCCTCCATATCCGCTGAAAGATATACCACTAAAGTTCGCATTTGTCAGATTGGAATTAGTAATGGAGTTACTACTAGGACCGAAGTTAACATTGGAGAAATTGACACTTGTAAGGTTTGATGAGTTAATATTCCTTAACCCTCCATTACCGATATGGGCAGTAGTAAAGTCTTTGCTCGATAGATTACTGTTTGAAAATAGTGTGCTATTATAAGTATTATTTCCTATTGTTATTGTCGTAAAATCAGTATTGTAGAAACTTACAGCACTTAAATCACAATTCGTTATGTTTACATTTGTAAGGTCAGTATGGTTAAATGTGTCGCCACCAAGATTACAACCTGTACCACTAAAGTCATCGCCTTTAAGAGTTCTGTAGCTAAAATCCGTACTTTGTATACTCGCACCATGTAAATTATCTAAGAGTTCCCCATTTCCTTTGGGGTCACCACCATTTGTTGCAAAAGCCATATGGGTAAGAGATGAAACAAAAGAGCCTGCTAAGAAACTTAGTATTATTGTTCCAACAATAAACACAATAATTCCTGTATTGTTATTGAGTAAATTTTTATTATTTTTCTTTGCCATTTTTTCAATAGAAGCATAACTATTCTCCGGTTGTCAATATCCAATTAATCATGAGCTCCATTCCACACAAAGAACAGTATAAAAATCAGGTCTTTCTACAGATATTACTGATGAAAACATTGAATTGTATTCCGTTGTAATAGCTCCATATGCCGATTCAATTTGAGGTTTCAATATGCTATCTTATGAAAAGAGCATACTTAGAAATCTGTTATGAACTTATTTAAAAAATACTCTACAGTCATTTTACTTTTTCTATTATTTCTATGTGCTTTTATTATTGGTAGCCTACAGCCAGTAAGTTTAGACACGTTTATACATGTAAAAACAGGAGAGCTCTTTGTCCAACATAAAACGATAGTCAGTCAGGATGTTTTTGCTCATCATGGAGTAGTCAATTCTAAAATTTCAAATACAAAATCAGAGATTCGAGAGTTTATACCGGCAGAGTGGCTTTTTCAAGTTTTTTTGTATATTGTTACTTCTGTATTTGGTTTTTCATCATATAAGATATTTGTTGGTATTTTTACAGTTTTACAGGTAGGAGTAATTTATTTACTGCTCAATAGAATTATACGTACTAATATTCTATTTTCCTTTGTTCTTTCCTCATCCTACTTGCTATTATGTGCTCCTTTTTTCGTAGCACGACCGAATATTATTGCATTTACTCTATTCAACTTCGTTCTTTTTATCTTACTCAACTATATACTTAATAACAAAAATTATTTATACCTAATACTTCCGATAACATATCTCTGGACTAATGTACATGCATCTGTATTTTTGGCCGTATATTTGTGCGTCGCGTACTTAATAATAAGTCTCATAGCTTCTTTTATCTACAAGAAAGAGTATCTTACAAAAGTAAAAGCACTTGCATTTCTAAGTATTGGAGTAATTTTATGCAGTATTTTGCCTCCAGG
>CAZRBN010000006.1:0-8779 GCA_964598355.1 uncultured Gammaproteobacteria bacterium | reverse complement strand
GGATTAAATGCATATAGGTTTTCATTGGTGCACTATCAAAACATCCAAATGGTACGAGGAATAATAGCAGAATGGGCCCCTCTCTATTTAAATACGTCACTTTTTATCTTTTATTCAATAGTCTCAGGAATAGTGTTTGGTTACTTTATATATATATGTTTTAAGAAGAAAATCTTCACTAAAGCTTTGTGGCTCATCCCAATTCTAATTCTTATTATTCCAGGAATTTTTAGTTTTCGACTTATTTATTTTGGATATGTGTCATTTACAATTCTCACAGGATGGTTTCTTGTTCAAATTAATATCAGTAAATTAAAAAAAAGAGGAATATTTTTACTATATCTGTGCATACTCATTATTTTAACTGTTGAAGCGTACGTCGAGATAAAAGATGTTACAAGAGCAAATAGTGATTTTGCTTTACCAGTCAAGGCAGCCGATTTTATTGATAGAGAGAACATTAAAGGCAATATGTTTAATCAGATTGGTTATGGAGGATACTTAGAATATAGACTGTATCCACGCCATAAAGTTTTTATGGATGGAAGGCTAGATGCATATTTATGCTGTGAGATGAAAGAGTGGTATAACCTTAAACTTAGCGCGAGAATTTCAACTACCCAATTTAATAAAGCGCTGGATAAAACACTCAATGACTACAATGTCTCATACATTGTTTTAGTAATTAAAAATTCTGACTCAGGACGAGCGATTTCTTCCTTACTTCAAGACAGGCGCGGATGGGGGCTAGTGTTTCACGATGATGTAAGTGAAGTATGGGTAAAAAATGATGGTAAAAACACTGATTTATTTAATAAATCAACAGTATACTTAAGTAATGCTCTGAATATTACCAATAATAATAAAATTTTTAATGATCCCTCTATGAATCTAACATTTGCATATCCAGCTTCATTAAACATAACGAAACTAAATGATCAACTTATCTCACTGAATGACAAGAATCATCCCGATGAAACAGATTCTCTATTGATATATTCCTCTGCTATTCTCAATTCTCATGGCGACTTTAATTTACCATTTCCAAATCCCGGCAAGGAACAAGCAGTTACTGCAATACCTATATCAGGTTTCAATGCAAAACAAGTTAATTACAACGATGGTACGATCTTATTAATCCTTCAGCAAAAACACAAGTTTATTGTTGTGCGAATTCC
Organism: uncultured Gammaproteobacteria bacterium; assembly: GCA_964598355.1. GTDB lineage: Bacteria > Patescibacteriota > Microgenomatia > Levybacterales > UBA12049 > DASQJJ01. The sequence goes on along the minus strand of CAZRBN010000006.1, from coordinate 7,601 downwards.
AAAGAATTCTAATGATTTATCACAGGGGATATCAGACTTTATTAATACAATAAAGGTACTTCACTGATCTCATTAGTTCTGAGCTTGAATAATTATTGACTTACTTAAGGATGATATTAACTGGACTTGAATCCAAAAACTAAGTTAATCTTGAAATTAGTCAGGAATTTAATTTTCGTTCCAATCTAAATGAAGCTAGATTTTATTAAAGTCCCCTTTAGTGCCCTCCATGCACTTTCATTCGAACACCTCCTCGCCTGGATTGACCAGATTAGATTTGTCTATCAGACAAGAACAATCCTCGCAGATTTATTGGTGGATTAACTGTATGTACTATGTTACTGAAACATTTTTCCACCAACTTTTTCCATAATCCACATTCTAATTAACTGTGTTGGACCTAATCCCTTTAACTTTGCTTCATCTCTCACAATTTTGATTGTGTCAGGATCTAAGCGTATATTGAGTGTTTCTGACAAATTTTTGGCAAAATTTACTTTTTGAGGTTTCCCATTAGTCAATGCTTCATCAAAATGTTCTTCCCAAAAATGAGCTTCTTTATCTCGGTCTTTAAAAACTAATGTATTTGGTTTATTGTTTTTTGCTTTTTTCATTTTTCACCTCCTTTATAAATGCTGTAATAGGATAATATATGCCTTCGTCATATTGTTGTAAACTTCTATTTTCTGGCGATAGTACAATTGCTAATAATTTTCCTTTCTTCGTTTTACCAATCAGTAATATTCTTTTTCGGTAACTTTCAACAACTTCATTAGTGCTATGACAAGCTTCTTCTACTTCCTCAGGTAAAATTCCATGCCTACCAATATGTTCTTTATTCCAATCATCCCAAATAAGTCCTTTTACAACAATCATGTTTAATTCTATTGTAGCGCATTGTGCCACAAAGTCAAGTATAAAAGAAGGCTATTAGTCGAACTTTTCTTGAGGCTAAAATTACGTGGAGTGTTTTGAAGAGAAATTTAGGGATTTTTGTTAACATTACCGTTAGTCCGTATTTCCAAGCGATTCTTAATATGAGCAGAAGTCTGGCTCATTTAGTGCCCCAGGTCTTTTTTCAATCGAACTTTTTGTTCCTTGGATTTACAGACTTGTGCTTGTTTATCTAGGACAAAAGAACGAACAAGACAACCTGGATTATCTATTGAATACAAAGTATTCTAAAGCATATTATACGAAAAAAGTGAACTAAAGGAAAGATGAGCTTGTAATGTTAACAGCTCAATAGTATAATACTCTCAAAATATGGCAGAACGAATAGTAAAAACAGTTAGCGTACAGTCAAATCTTGAAGCAGGCAAAATAAGAAACATGGCAAGAATATTTGGACTCAGATTGAGAGGAATAGAAGGAAACAATAGATACAGTCAACAGCCGCAAGAAGTTAGTTTGCAAAAACGTACAACAAACTCACAATAAGTTTATACTTAGAACTTATTTTGCTTACTAAGTAAAATAACAATTCTGAATTTTCTTCATTCCACTGAGTAATTTTTCACTGGCTATACCTATTGTTCATAACATGCATTAAGAAGAACTCTTGCGCGCATATTAGTACTATAAACTAGATACCAATATTTTTTGTTCGATTCGGGCCTGGGTCTGGAAAATTTGAGGCAGGAAAGGAAAAAGAATTTTATTGAGTGTCAAAGTATGTGTTTAGCCGATATATAGATCTATTCGTATGTTTGAGAGTACAGGTATTGGACCTAGTGCCGAGAGAGGGAGTCGAACCCTCACGAGGAATTACCCTCAAAGGTTTTTGAGACCTTCGTGTCTGCCATTCCACCACCTCGGCAAGTTGTATCTAGTATAAAAGGATACGTATGAAGTATTAAGGGAAAGTGAGAACCTTTATACGTAATACAGTATTTCTTTGAAGCTAGTTGCCATCTGCCAGGTTCTATTATATACTTTCTTCTACATTCGTTCAACGAATGCTTTTTATGGCTCAAAGACTTTTCCCAACAATAATTCCTTCTTACTACACGCTTGCGCTTAAGCCGGATCTTACAAAGTTTACTGTAGAAGGACAAGAACAGGTTACTTTTACCACAACGGATACAACAAATACTCTCGTATTTCATGCATACCAACTTCAGGTGACCAAGGCGGTTCTTCATGGTGAAAATAGGGAATATACTCCAAAAGAAATAACCTATGACAAGGCTGAAAAGACAGTAACGTTTGTTTTTACTGAAGAAGTACCGGCAGGAGAAAAGACACTAGACCTTAAGTTTGGAGGCATGCTCAGTGAAAAAGCAAAAGGCTTTTATAGAAGTCAGTATGAAGTAAATGGACAAACAAAATATATGGCTGTTACTCAATTTGAAGAGATTGGTGCAAGACAGGCATTTGTTTGTATTGATGACCCTTCAGCAAAGGCTATTTTTGCTATTACACTTATTGTTGATAAAAAATTGACTGCTGTATCGAATACAAAAGAAGTAAAAGAAGAAGTTATAGAAAGTGGCTGGAAAAAAATAGCCTTTGAGCCAACGCCAAAAATGTCTACCTATATTTTAGCTTTTGTGGTTGGAGAATTAGAATATGAAGAAGTTATTTCAGAAGGGGTGCGAATACGTGCATATGTCACCGAAGGGAAGAAGCAATTAACACGATTTTCATTAGATGTTGCAGCAGAAGTATTGTCTTTTTTTAATGACTATTTTGCAATAGCCTATCCACTTACCAAATTAGATCTGCTTGCTATTCCTGATTTTGATGCAGGAGCAATGGAAAATTGGGGAGCAATAACATTTCGAGAATCAATTCTTCTTATCGATGAAAAGAAATCCTCAAGTGCTAACAAGCAATGGGCATCTCTTGTTATCGCTCATGAATTAGCTCATATGTGGTTTGGTAACCTTGTTACTATGGAATGGTGGACTCACTTATGGTTGAATGAAGGATTTGCTTGTTATATAGAATATCTGTGTATTAATGCACTGTTTCCAGAGTGGGAATTATGGAAACAATTTTCCATTATTGAGCACAACGAGGCGCTAAAATTAGATAGTCTTAAATTTACTCATCCCATTGAAACTCCTATCACCTCGGACCAGCAGGTGAAAGAACTTTTTGATGAAATAAGTTATGCAAAGGGAGCAAATGTTATTCAAATGCTTGCTACCTTTTTAGGGGAGGAAGTTTTCCGGGATGGGTTACGGTTTTATCTCAAAAAACATGCGTACAAGAATGCTCAAACCAAAGACTTGTGGGAGGCCTTAGAAGAAGTGTCCCAACAACCTGTTGGGAAAATAATGCATAATTGGACACAAAAACCAGGCTATCCAGTATTACAAGTTGAGGAAAAAGATGAAGACCTCACAGTAACTCAGTCACGTTTTTTTGCCAATCCACTTTCACAAGCTGAGGAGAAGACTCTTTGGAATATTCCTCTACGGATTGTTTCACGTGATTCTGAAAAAGCAGAACCAGTGCTTATTGATGGAGAGCAGGTAACACTGCCTAAAAAAGGAGATTGGGTAAAAGTAAACGCTGAGGAAACAGCAATAGTACGTGCATTATATACTCCTGCCTTATATCTAGCTCTTGGAAATCCAATTAGCTTAAAGAGGCTTTCTCCAATTGATAGAATGGGGATTATTCGTGATGCTTTTGACAGTGCAGAAGCTGGACTTTTATCTGCAACTCAAGCATTACAGTTGTTACCCTATTATACAAATGAGGATGATTATATTGTCTGGAGTACTATTGCCGGTCAACTTGGCTCTTTAGAGAATATTATTACGCATATAGAAGGTTTGGAAGAGCCTTTTACTCATTATGCACGAGGGATCTTTACTCCAATAGCTGAGAAAATGGGATGGGAAAAGAAAGAAGGAGAATCTCATACAGACGTGCTTCTTCGAAGTATGGCATTGCATGCAGCAGGGAAGTATGGAAACGATGATGTGGTTGGAAAAGCAAGAGTATTGTTTGAAGCCTTTACTGAGCGGGGACAGGAAATAGATTCTGATATTCGTGGAGTTGTGTTTGCGATTGTTGCTGAGCAGGGTGGAGAAGAAGAGTGGAAAAAATTAGTTGCACTCTATGAAAAAGAATCTCTGCAGCAAGAAAAAAATCGGTACATGCTTGCATTGACTCAATTTAGAGAGATAGATCTTATTCAAAAAACCCTTGAATATTTACTCACCGACAATGTTCGTTGGCAAGATAAATCACGTTGGATTATGGCAGTCTTTGGAAATGATAAAGGACAAGTATTGGCGTGGGATTTTGTAAAAAAACACTGGGATCTTTTTGAAAAAGAATATAAAGGACTACACGGGTTTAGCAGGCTTATTGAGGGAGTGGGGAGTATGATTGGGGAGGATGTCCTTACTGATGTCAAAGCCTTTTTTGCACAACATCCAACAGAAGAGTTAGATAGGACAATGAGTCAGGTTATTGAAAGAATAGAACTGAATACTGCATGGCTTGAAAGAGACAAAGAAAAACTGAAAGAGTTTCTCGTTCACCAGCTGGCAAAGTAATTCCTCTCCTTTTTCAAATGATTATGGAAAAATGTTCTGAAAGCTAGTATAATATAGGTATGATTTCAGTTAACGAATTACGAGCAGGGGCAATTTACGAAGACCAAGGAAATCTTCTCCAGGTCTTATCGTTTGAACACATTAAAATGGGGCGGGGAAGCGCTACCATTAAAGTCAAAGTAAAAAATCTCCGAACAGGTTCTATCTCAGAAAAATCTTTTATTAACAACCAAAAAGTACAAGATGTCCAAGTGGTGAAAAAGGAGATGCAATATCTCTATCAAGATGGGGAAAGTGTGTACTTTATGCATCCTGAAACCTTTGAGCAAATTACTATTCCGCTTCGTATTATTCCAGAAGCAGTGTATTTAAAAGAAGGACAGAGTTATCCAATCTCCTTTAGAGGTGATGAAGCGCTTTCTCTTATCATGACGCCAAAAGTTGAGCTGAAAGTTACCGATACAGCACCAGGTGTTAAGGGTAATTCTGCATCAAATGTTTTTAAAGATGCTTTGCTTGAGAATGGTGTTACCGTAAAAGTCCCGTTATTTATCAATGTTGGGGATAGTGTCCGAGTTGATACCCGAACAGGTGAATACACTGAGCGTGCCTAATAGAGGATGTAAGATACTAAGATATTGGGATATTAGGTACAGCGAAAAGGACCAGTACGTACTCTCTTAATATCCTAGTATCTTTTGTATGAACAACAATCTTCTGCTTGCCCTGAAAAACCGTCCGTTTTTATTCCTCTGGCTTGCTGAAGTCATCTCACAAGTGGCTTCCAATATGACCAATTTTATTCTGTTATTGGTCGTTTTTTCTCTTACCCATTCTAATACCGCAGTCTCCGGCATCATGCTTGCATTCTTACTCCCTGCAATTATTCTTGGTATTTTGGCAGGTGTGTATGTGGATCGGAAAGATAAAAAGCTTATTCTAACCGTAACCAATATTATCCGTGGGATACTTCTTATCTTGCTTGTATTTGCTCACTCTAATCTAGTAGGGGTATATTTCTTGACATTTGTTGTTGCTGCTGCGACGCAGTTTTTTATTCCAGCTGAGACTCCGATGATTCCTTTGCTTGTGGATAAAGAGCTGCTTATACCGGCTAATGCGTTATTTGGCATAGCCTTTTATGGGTCGCTTCTTATTGCCTATGCGCTTTCTGGACCATTCCTTATTTTTTTTGGAGCGCAAAAAGCATTTCTTATCCTTGCTGGCATGTTTTTTGTTGGGGCAATTTTTTCTAGTCTGATTAAGCGAACAGCTGTTGTAAAAAAGAAATCACGAGAGGGGACCAATCTTACCTTTGCTTCAGAGATAAAAACAGCTATCTCTCTTATTTTTACTATCCGAAATATTTACCACTCGTTTCTTATGCTTGCCTTATCTCAGATACTTGTTTTGGTAATTGCGGTTATTGGTCCAGGATTTGCAGCAAACATTTTACATATTCCAGTTAATACATTTCCTCTTCTTTTTGTTACTCCAGCTGCTTTGGGGATGGCTTTCGGTGCATTTTTAATTATTCATTCTTTTCAGCATAGAAATCGGGCAAAAGTTACCAATATTGGCCTTTTCACAACAGCAATTACGTTACTCCTTTTAACCTTTATTAATAACATCACTGGGTCACCAGTTATCCATGTTCTTAATACACTGCTTCCTTCAATTCTGCACATTACTCTTGTACATACCATGATTTTCCTTGCTTTTCTATCAGGAATAGGAAATGCTTTTATTTTTGTTCCGTCCAATACGCTTATTCAGGAAGAAACCTCAGATGAGGTACGAGGGAAAATATATGGTGCGTTAAATGCAATGATTGCTCTGCTTTCTCTGATCCCTATTATTGTCGTTGGATCACTGGCTGATATATTTGGTATTGGTGTTGTTTTACTCTTTATTGCAATAAGTGTTATTATTATTGGCATAGTTCGGCTATTTATTGCATAATATGATTGTTATTGTTGGGTTTATTGTTTTTCTGCTTAGTCTCTATCTTCTGACAAGAGAGGATTTTGTTTTTGTGCGTCGGAATGTTAGCCTTGAGCAAATTTTTGATGTCGCATTTTTAGATTCCTTGGTTGCACTGCTTTTTGCGCGGATTATTTTTGTTGCATTTCATTTTAAGCTTGCCTATTTGAATCCATTGGTCTTTTTCTTGGTTCCGTATTTCCCCGGACTGAGTGTCAGTGGGGCAATGTTAGGTAGTTTTTTCTTTTTACTGTGGGTTTCACGAAGTAAAAAAATACCAACTGGTCATTTATTCGATGTGTTTTCTGTTAGTTTCTTCTATGCATTTTCTGTAACGCTTTTTGGATATGGCATACTAGCACTTGTGCATCGCCAATTTCTTGTTGGCACTATTGACGGCGTGTGGGCAATTATTTCTCTTGCACTGGCTATCCTTCTTGGGTCCATTCTTATGAAGACTATTTGGAAAGATGGGAGTATGGCAACAGTTGTTACGTTGTGTGTCTCTTTAACACTGCTTATTACTCGAGGAACTCTTATGTTGTTACAAAAGCCTGTTGTCTGGGATAAAGAACTTTTTCTCTTTCTTTTCATCGGCGTGGTAGTTTTAGTTATGGGTGTAGCACAAAAAGCACTACAGAGGAGTAATGGATAGTATGTTTGGACAACCTTCTGTTATCTATGAGGATGCAGACCTTCTCGTTATTAATAAGCCTGCAGGCTTTATTGTCAACCGCTCAGATACATCGTCTCATGAAGAAACGCTGCAAGATTTCGTTGAAAAATATTTACATCTTCCATCCAATCCTTATGTAACAAAAGTCACGAAAGAAGGGGAGTATCCAACCACTGAAGAAGTTTTTCATGATAGGTCTGGAATTGTCCATAGACTGGATAAGGAGACTTCAGGAATTATTCTTGTTGCCAAGAATCCAGCTGCATTCTCAGAGCTTCAGAGGCAGTTTAAAGAGCGTCTTGTTAGCAAAACATATCAAGCATTAGCTCATGGGAAAATAACTCCAGAGGAAGGGGAAATTAATGTCCCTGTGGGAAGGTTGGAATACAACAGAACGCGTTTTGGGGTTGTGGCGGGGGGGA
>CAZRBN010000005.1:0-36690 GCA_964598355.1 uncultured Gammaproteobacteria bacterium | reverse complement strand
GTATGCGGAAGCCCAAGTCTTATCCCAAAATCTTCAAGTAGTGTAAATGTGTTAATTACTTTTGCTTTTGCAATTTCATCTAAATTCTTTACAAAATCAGCAACTGGATATGTGCCCGATGGAGCCATGTAATACTTTATTGTCCATTTTGTTGAAGAATCAGAAGAATTCATTTCTTTATTATAGCAAAATTGCGATAATTTTTCAATAACTATTTTTACTCTAAGTAAAAATCTGTGATGACATATTTCGCTGATTTGGACAGGCGGTCATAGAAAAACAATAATGGGATAGGCTGAAAAAATGATGAGTAGCTATTTTTTATACACGTAGAAAAAGTCTTTATTATAGCTTTGTAAATATTCTTTTCCACCCCCCATTGAGCTAAGAAGAGGAGAGAACGTATAGTGCCCGTTGCCTTCACTTTGGTACAAAATAAATCGTACCCATGGAGGATTGATATCAAGTTGCATCGCATTGACTGCTCCTGCCGCTAACAATGCTTTTGCAAGGGTACTTGGAATCAGCGAATTTCCTACAGCATACAAGAAATTTCCTTCTTTCGTAATGCCTATTCCCGAACGCCATGTATACATACTATTGGTAATTGTTCGCCCCCACGTATCAACACCTTGCTCTACATAGGAAGTAATATTCCCATTTTCAATAAGATAGGGACCATTCTGGCGAACTGCTGCCACATCCGAAGGTAAATCCTGTCCGGTATATGTAATAAACTGGATAGAGCCATCTTTATAAACAAGAAGCGCTGGCATATTTGTTCGCAAAGGAACGTATGTTTTATTCCCAACAATCATGCCATAATGGCCATCATTGTCCTGAAATCCTCCATTAAACACAGCAAGTAACGTATTTGCTTTTTGAATATTTTCAGGAACTACTCCCGGTCCATAGATCCCATGAGGTCCTGCCGGGTAATATGTTCCCGCTTGTATACCAACCCCCAGTTTTTTCATATCCATTTTGACAAAAGATACAGTCGCATAGGGGCGTGTACTATCGGGACGGAGAAATGTTCTGGCAATAATAGTTTGGTTGGGATACAAATACTGGGTGATTGAGCTCCATATCCCTTCGTCTGCAATCTCAGAAAGGCCAGATGGTTGTGATAAACGAACAAGGTCCATCTGATCAACATTTTGCATTTGCATAGGATTCATTTTTGAAAAGATAACGGGAGAAAACGACGGAGAAGGCTGTCCTGAAATGATATACCTCATGCTATTTATCTTATCTTGAAACCCGAAATAAAAAGATTCAAGCGTCAGTGTATTTTTCTCTCCTAAGAGAGGGCGAAGCAACATGTCGGCTATTGGTGCTGAAAAGGTGATAAAAGCCCTGAGTATCAGCATACTGAGCAATGAAAAAGTAAGCAAAATGAGAATAGGCTTCATTTTTATATGTTTTTTTGTTTTTCTTTTCACAAAGAATATTATTTCATAACTTTTATGAGAATAAAATGGAAAAGTAATTGAAGGATACGTCTCATGTTATTTCCAGTAAGCAGTGACATGCATTTACTCATTATTGCAGATGAGGAAAACGTAGCAAACTTTCTTCAGCGTGGTTTCTGGAAAAAAACGTTGGAGTTGGTATTACCAAAGATCGAAATAAGGCTCATGGAACACTACTCGGGATCATGTGACACGATTTCACATTTTGTTCATCCAACAGTCTACGTTCGTTAACCACTGACAATATTTATTTTTTAACATAATTCTATGCCCGAGATTAAAATTTTCAGCTTTGGAAATGCAGTCCTCCCTCACAAAAATATACAGGAGGAAGTGGAGACGCTCAAAGTTGATCGTACATATATATCGTATAGCTGGTATAATGATTTCAATGGGAAACTTTAATCGAAATAATGATTCTGGTAGAGGACGCTCTTTTGGAAACAAGCGAAACTTTAATAACCGTGGCTTTGATAGGCCAAGGCCTATGTACAAAGCAACATGTGGTAAGTGTGGCAAAGAATGTGAAGTTCCTTTTAGACCAACTGGAGACAAGCCTGTTTTCTGTAGAGATTGTTTCAGAGAAAACGGAGGGGGAGAAGCAAGAAGACCTGAAGAGAGAAGCTTTTCACAACCTAGCTTTCAGCATGGACCTTCACAAAATAATGAGTATAAAGCACAATTAGATGCACTTACCACCAAAGTTGATAAAATATTAGAAATATTAACAGTTGCAATGTCTGTTAACGAAGCTTCTGAGGAAGTTATGGAAGAAGAAGAAGAACCTACTCCAGAAAAGAAAAAAAAGACCGCAAAGAAAGCCCTTTAATCCAAAAAATACTACTAAAAGGTTGTTTCACCTTTGTAAATCTCTCTATCACTATGATGGAAAACTAGTATGTTATACTATGCTCATGGATGCACCAAAGATACTGTCTCTTGAAGAAATTCACCACGAGTATCCGTCTATAAAAAATACTAATGAGATTCATAGGAAAAACCTTTCATCCATAGAAAAACTTGCACTCTTTATTACACAACGAGTTGGAACAATGGGATTTTTCTTTATTATTTTAGCCTGGACTATTCTTTGGTTAGGTTGGAATGTTATTGCTCCCCAACAATTCCGCTTTGATCCATATCCAGCGTTTGTCCTGTGGCTCTTTATTTCAAATTTAATACAAATACACCTTATGCCACTCATTATGGTTGGACAAAATATTCAAGGAAAACATGCAGAATTACGATCGAAACATGATTACGAGACTGATAAGAAAGCTGAAAAAGAGATTGAAACTATTTTACTTCATTTAGAAAATCAGCAGAAAGTAATGCTTGAAATTTTAAAACGGGTAGAAACTCTAGAAAAAAACAAAGGTAAAAGCTGAATCTCTATTCACTTTCCTGTGACTTCTTTCTTAAATCTCTATCAATCCACGTTGGGAACATTAAAAAGATAGTTGCCTCCTTCAAGGTTGGTGCATGATCAGCTAAAGTAGCATGTATATCACTTTCTGTTAAATCTGGATATTGCTTTTGGAGTTCTGCTCTTCCTCTTCTAGTATAGAATTTGCGTAAAACACCAACTTTTGTTCCTACTGGTGACTTAAGTAATGACATATGTTGCTTGGAGAGTATCAAGAATTGTCTCATATAGCAATGACCATTAAAAATTTATGTAATAATCCACATGATGCTGGAAGACCTAAAATCAACTGAGGACACTAGTGGAGAAATGAAACAAACATCCCGAGTGCTGCAAGTCCCATACCGAGGAATGTCAAGAAAACAAGACTTGCTGATAACCATCCACTAGTAAATTTTCCCATGATTTTTTCATTTCTACTCACAAGCCAAATAACTAAAATGAGTGGAACTGCAACGACCCCATTAATGACAGCTGTTAAAACCAATGCTTTAAAAGGATCTATGCCGATAAAATTAATAATAAGACCAAAGAGTGTTGCTATGGTAATAATTCCATAAAATCCGTGTGCTTGTTTTAATTTTAAAGACAACCCGTTTCTCCAGGAAAATGCTTCGGACAAAGCATAAGCAGCAGACCCAGATAATACAGGAACAGATAAAAGCCCCAAACCAATAATTCCTGTTGCAAAAATAACTTTTGCCCAAAGTCCAGCATTTGGGAAAGATGTAACTAAAGGTTCCAACGCTTTTGCAGCATCTGCAGAGGTTTGAATATTTGTTACTCCATGTGCATATAGGACTGTTGCTCCGACAACAATAATCGCCCAAGTTCCAATCTCTGATGCAATCATACCTACCAGGTTGTCTATGCGCAAATTCTTTATAAAGAATCTCCCAATTCTTGGCTTTCCATCCCAGCCAAGTAAGTTGCCTTCTTTTTCTTCTTCGACTTCTTCAGATGCTTGCCAAAAAAACATATAAGGTGAGATTGTAGTCCCCAATACTCCGGTAATAATGAATAAGAATTGAAAATTAAATTCTATATGAGGAACAATTGTTGCTTTGAGTACTTGTCCCCACGGCTCACTTACAATAAAAACAGTAATTGGATATGATATGAGCGCTAATGCTAACCATTTTAAAATTCGCGCATATACTTTATACGAGGTAAAAATCTCAAGAATCAGAATGAGTGCGGTAAATCCAATAGTCAAAATAACAAAGTGAATTGGAACTAACAGATGTGCAGCTGCAGCCATTGCTCCAATATCTGCTCCAATATTAATTGTATTCGCAATCAAAACAAGCAGAACCAGCGGATATAACAACTTTTTCCCATAAAACTCTTTAACATTAGCAGCAAGGCCTTTTCCGGTTACTGCTCCTATTCGAGCACACGATTCCTGAACAGCTACCTGAAATGGCAACATAAAGAGCGCCGTCCACAATTGGCCATAACCAAATTGTGCTCCAGTCTGTGAGTACGTCGCAATACCTGAAGGATCATCATCTGCAGCACCAGTAATAAGTCCAGGGCCGAAAATATTGAAGAACTTTTTCAGACGATCCCCAAGAGTAGTTTTATTTTTTTGTTCTTCTACCATATCTTTATAAAACAATATGCATTACGAATTACGCTTTTCTTCATGCTCATAGGTTGTTACACAACCTGATACATGCTTCTTTTACTTGACCAACCGGACCTGCCGGCAATTCTTGTAATTGTTTGAGTACCTGTTTTACTTGAGGAGATGCTGTTGCAATATCATTCACATTTAAATGCGTTACCTGCTGCTGAATTGTCTTTATTTGATTTTGTACATCTTGTTGTGAAGGCAAAGAGATTTTTACATGAGGACTAGTATTATTGGGGTCATCACTGGAAAAAATTCCTTTGACACTTGGTATTTTCGGAATAAAAGACGATGGAGCAATCGATTCGTGAAATAGAATTCTTTTTCCTATAATTCCTCCAAAAATAAGGAGAACCAAAAAGACAATACCAATGGCAATTTTGCGAAAATCCCATACCTCAATAAGATCTTCTTCTTCCCTATCATCTGCAAAGGTAATTTTTTTTCTGGGCATAAAGTTATTGTAACACAAAGACTAATTTTCAATTCAGTAACTTGACTTTTTTATGTAAAGATACGACAATAAGGATAATGCAAAAAACATTGATTGTAGTACTTTCAGTAGTTGTCGGGGCAGCACTCCTTATTGCTGCTGGGATGTATGCATTTACTCCTGCACACAGTTTGCCCTCATTTTTTCCTGGATTTGAAATGTCATCAAAGATTCATTATAAGCATGCTATTGGATCTTTTTTCCTTAGCCTTGCTGTTTTTGCCTTCGCTTGGTTCCAAACTGGCAAAAAATCATCGAAATAATACCAGGATTAGCGAGCTTCCAATCCCCATAATAAAACAATAAATTGCAAAAGGTAAAAGCGTATTTGTTTTAAAATATTTTGTTAAAAATCTTACAGAAAAATAGGCAAAAACTCCTGCAAATAGTGCACCAACAATTGTTTGCCCCACAATTCCCTTTTCTACTGGAGTAAAAAGCTCGGGTAATTTAAGCAGTGCTGCTGCACCAATAACTGGCGTTGCAAGTAAAAAGGAATACTTTGCTGCATCCTCATGACTTAGTCCAACCAATAAGCCTCCAACAAGTGTTGCACCGGTCCGAGAAAATCCAGGGATAAGAGCAATTGCCTGAGATGCTCCGACACCAAGTGCCTGTAACCATGATGTTCTGGCAATTCGACTATCACTATCCGAGGTGGCAAGAAATTTTCTTCGTCGTAATATTTCTCCGCCTAAGAGAACAAATCCATTGAGAATCAAGAAAAAGGCAGCAAATTGTGGTACAGCAAAAAATTTCTTAAATAGTTCCTCAAAAAGAAGGCCAAGAACACCTGCAGGGATTGTTCCGACAATCAAAAGCCACGCGAGTTTGGCATCAGCATCGTCTTTTTTAATCTCTCGCTCTCGGAGAGACCGTAACATCCCACCAAGAATCCTCTCCCAATCTCTCCAAAAGAAGAAAAATAAGACAATCGCTGTAGCAAGGTGAGTAGCTACTAGAAAAGTCAAAAAATACGGGGCATCTTGATGAACATTCCATCCGATAAGCCGAGGGAAAATAACACTATGCCCAAGACTAGAAACAGGAAACAGCTCTGAAATACCTTGAAGAATGCCTAAAAGGATTGCCTGGATGTAGGTAATCATGTACGTAGTATACACAACATTTACTATTTCTCCAACTGTATAGACACTCTGTGTTAAAATAGAGATATGGATTTTAAACAAGTAGAAGCAAGGCTTCGGGGAATTGCCAAACATTCACCAATTTCGTACACGATCAAAACCCCTCAAGAACAAGAAATTCTTTCCCGTACAGTAAAATTGAACGAAGAGGTGGGTGAACTTTGTAATGATATCTTAGCAATTCTCAAAATGCAGAGAAAAGCAAAATTGGAAAAATTTGATAAAAGAAATATCTATGTTGAATTTGCAGATGTCATTCTTACAACAATGCAGCTTGCAATAGCAGCAGGAGTAGATGTGGAGCGTGCAGTTAATGATAAATTAAATAAGGTTGAAGGGAAATATAACCAAGAGAAATAAACCAACTTCACATATCCAATGACGAAAGAGAGTACTTTATGAATATCAGCAATTCTTTTGACCGCATTTATGAAATTGTTAGGAAAATTCCCCAAGGAAAAGTAATGACGTACAAGCAAGTCTCCCTTCTCGCGAATGTTGCTACCCCCCGAATTGTTGGGTTTGCTCTTCATGTCAATAAAGATCCACAGAATATCCCTTGCCATAGAGTTGTCTTTGCTGATGGATCGTTAACACCAGGATATGCATTTGGCGGAGAGGGAGTACAAAAAGAGAAGTTAGAGGAGGAGGGAGTCACATTTAATACGAAAGGGAGAATAAATCTCGAAAAACATCTTTTTGAACATTAAAAATTGTGTCCCTATTCCCTACTCCTGTTTTTTAACCAATTTTCAAGTTTGGAAATAACATACAGGCTTGAGAAATGCGCAATTGTTTGCGTAATAGGAATAGGTTTGTTTAAATCGACCCATCCCATATCTAGCAAGACCAAATGATACCGTTCTCCAATTCTTACAATTTCTAAATTCCCTTCTCCTATCAGTTCAGGAGCCACTTGATGATGTTTTACTAAATATGCCGATAAATCCTTAAATGCTTTTAATTCACCTAAAAGCTGCCGTCTTTCTTCACGAGTAATTATCCTTTTTAAATCTGCAGGTCGCACAACATGAAGAAAAGGTTGAATAGCGAGTGTTGTATTCATTTCAGTTTCCTCACCATCCAACGATGCTCGCAGAATTGCTTGTGGCTCTGGTAAAAGATATTTCAAAACATTCTTTTGCGCGACAGCCTTTCTGAGATTATCTAAATACTGTTGATATTCTTCAAAATATCCTTCACTTGATGGATCTCCAAAATCAACGACAGGAGATATTCGGAATCCTACCTTAATAACCCATTTCCGTACTCTACCTGCAACAATGGTTTTGAATGTTAACACTTTTGAGTTATATCCTCTTGCAAAAGGATCCAAATCAAAAAAATCTCCACTTTCTCCAAAAATATTATGGAACAATTCGCTATTTTCCAGCTTCATCGTATCGCGGAAATAAATTAAATAGCCTCTAGCTTCTTCTACTTCTTTTTTTGTCCAAATATACTTATCTTTTAATTTCTCAGCGCCACGAATTGCTAAAGAAAAAATTTCGCGGGCTCCATTGAGAAACAATTTGTGAGGACGACTGTCCATAGATACTTCTATAATAACATTTCTGTGACTTTTGGTACAATGTAAAGTAACGTTAAGAGGAAACCAGGAAAACTTCTCGATTCACTCGAAAAAGAATGCAGTCTTTTTTCTTAACGGTTAAGGCTTGCTTATGATATCAACAGAGGAAGTAATTGTAAAAAAACTACAAACCCAAGATACTCCCAAAATTCTTTTCGCTGATCTTGATGGGACATTGTTCAGCCCAGATTTTCGCATACTCACAGCACCTTTTTATAATAGAAAAACAGCAGCATATCTTAAAGCACACAGTATTCCTTTTGTTATTGCAACGGGACGGTCAGACTGGAATGTAAGCGATAGAAGACAAGTGGCCTTACTCGGCTTTTCTCTCCCAGATTGCGTTATCACAGCAAACGGAACAGTTATTTACGGTCTCTTAACCAATAACATCTATGCCCGAGATATGGAATGGGAAGCTTCCATGCAATACAGCAAAGTAAAATGGGCTGATGGAAAAGTCGAGTCATGGAACAAATTAGAAATTACTCGTGTTTTGAAACAGTACTTTCTTACACAACGATGTAGCTGTACCTTTGGGACAGGAAATACCTTTATGATACGTATCCGTCTCATGAATATTCCTCTTTCACAACTTGAGCAAATAAGAAAAGATATTCTCACCCTTTTTCCTTCAGGTCTTCGGATCATCTATACAGAAAAACTCCTTCGAAAGAACACTTCTTCTATTTTTTCGGGTGAAATGCTTATTACGCCAAAATTAGGGGGGAAAGATAACGCAGTAAAGTATCTTTTAGAAAAATATGCCAAGAAAATTGCTTTACAGCGCATCGTTGATAGTTCTCAGAAGAAAGATACCCAGCCTTCACCTTTTCAAATAATTCATGCTTTTATCTTCGGGGATGCAACGGTTGATATCCCCATGCTAACCATGAAAGATAATCCTAAATACTACACACTTTCTCAATATCTCGTCCATCCAACTCCCCTTGCAAGAAAAGCAGGAACACTAGCACAAAAAGATACTATACATCTACATATCTTGTTAGGAGATGGTCCGAAGGAAATAGTAAACGTCTTGGAAGAAGCGGTAAGTGGAGATGCTCGTTCTCAGTTCTCAATTGTCAGTGATCAGAAAGAAGGTACTCAGTCTGTCAAACTGATGACCGATAAACAAGACTCTGAAAACAGGAAAAAGAAAACAGAAAACAAACTTTCTGCTGCTCAAAATAATCCAATACGCCAAATAATCAAAAACTTCGAACCATTACTCGACAACATTGTTGATAAAAATCTTTCACCAAATGAAGTTTCATTTTTAGGACTCACAAAATTATCGGAAGGTCTAGAGAAAATTTATAAGCCAAAAAGTTCATCCCTAGAAAAAATAAAAGGATTGTATGAATATGGATTTGGTAATCTAACAGATGTTCTTGACGGTATTAGAGCGAGAAACTCCAACAAAAAAGAAGAAAACGGTCAACTTGTTGATGGTTTTTCCGACAGAGCAAAAGAATTCATGCAATTATTTATGCGAGCACGTATGCGTCAAGGCAAAAAGATGCATGGGAATATCATTTCCAACAATAATGAAAAATCTCAATCTAAAAATATACTCCATACTGCTCCTGACCTTGATACTCTCCTCACTGCAATCTCTTGTACTCTTCCAAGTATTGCCCGTGCACAAGCAGAAATTCTTGGAAAGGTTGTTGCAGAAAGAGACGCAAAAGGAGGTTCTATGATAGATCGAACAAAGAAATTGTTTCTATCTCTTTTTATGGATATAATAGGTGTTCATCAAAGATCTGCTGCTATCGATCAAGAAATATACTCAGCAAATATCGCGACATTTCAGAATCGTCTTAGTGCTATTTCTTATGCTCCAGAACGAGCTCTAGCCAAACATACAGAGCTTATTCCCTCTTCCCTTTCTGATTTCCAAAAAGAAGCTCTAGAGCGATGGCTTTTGTATATTGATGTTCTCCAACAAGAAGATGTCATCATCAAAAAATACTTATCCAACCAACCAGCACTGCTGAAAGAATATGAAAAGAAAGCTACTACACTCGCAAAAGATTACTTAGCACTGAAAGTAAATGTATTACGAAAGAAATGGCACATAAAGGATTACAAGTTACAAATAAAAACCTAGATAGTGGTTTATCTATATAATTTAGACAAGATTTTACATAGATATTAAAATTTGGATTGCTAGGATAATATAAATGTAAATTCGAGCAGAGAAGACAAGTCAATTTTTATTTAGTGAGCAAGTACGTGCCCTGAAACAGGAGTTGTAGGAGTAGCAGTAGCAGGATTTCCCAGTTGTGTATCATAGATAACGTTATTTGAAGAATCAGTTATTTGAATTCTTATGGTATTTGCTGATTCATTCCCTGTAACAAGAAAGTTATATGTTCCAGACCCATTGATTGTCCCTGTACCAGTTAATGTCCCTACCCCATTGGATATGACAAGAGAGGAAACAGTCGTTGCATTAAACGCAAGATTTGCTGCTTTAAAATTCATTGTAAATTGCTTATCTCCAACAGGCATAGATCCTTGATACTTATAGCTCAACCCAAACTTTACATCTCCTGTCAGATTGGTGTTTTGTATATAGGCTCCAGCTGGTGACGTATACTTACTTCCTGCTGAAAAGAGACCTTGAGATGTTGGATTATAGACTGAAAGATATTGGAATGTTGAGGTTTGAGCTACTCCATCGTCATCAGTCACGGTAAGAGTAATTGTATAGACTCCCGTAGCAGTATACATATGTGTATCAGATACAATACCAGTTCCATTACTCTCAGTTACTGTTCCAGTAGTTGCATTTCCATCTCCCCAATTCCAAGAAGCAGTATGAGTATCCAGAGCCCCTTGATCTGTAATACTTGCTGAGGCAGTAATTACATTCCCTAATTGTGTTGGTGTTGTTGGAGCAGTAATAGCACCAATGGTAAATGGTGCATTATTTACACTTATTGTTGCAGTTGTTGTTCCTGTTGCTCCTTGGTTATCTGTAACTTTAACTGTTACTATATATGTTCCCTCCTCTTGATAGACATGAGAAAGATTGAATGTTTTATCTAGGTTAAGTGTCAGTGGAGTTACTCCTAACCCATCTCCATAGTCTACTGTTCCTATCCAAGAAGTAGAATCCGTGTCTGTGAAAGAACCTGCTGCTGAATATGCTGCTCCTTCATTGAGTATTTCATTGGATAAAGAACTAGGTACTGGAGGTTGATTACTAGCAATAATTGTTGCTTCCTGAACAATATTCGTTTGTTGTATACCATAAGAGTTTGACCCACCCATAACATATATTTTCCCATTTGTTCCAAGAGTTGCTCCAGGTGCGACAAGCTGAAGAAGCATATTATCGCTTGTTGCCCAACTATCTGCTATTGGATTATATTCTTCGACGGTTGAATAATCACTGCAACAGCCTGAGTGGGCATCTAATCCACCAATTGCATACAGTTTCCCATTCTCTGCTGTCAAAGTTCTTAAACCCCATCTTGCAGTTGGCATTGGAGTCCGAGTAGTCCAGGTATTTGTTGCAATATCGTACTCTTCCACTATATTTAAGGCATTAATGTTATCTGCAGTTCCTCCAATTGCATAAATCTTTCCTGTTGGAGTTACTGCCAAAGCTAGATCTTCTCTTGCAGTTGGCATTGGAGCCCGAGTAGTCCAAGTATCTGTTGTGGGATCATATGCTTCGACTACATTTGTTGGGGTAATTGTACCTGTGGTTGTCGCTCCGCCGATCACATAAATTTTACCGTCATTTCCCAAAACAGCAGCTGTTTGTCTTTTAGTTGGGATAGGAGTGCGCATAGTCCAAGCATCCGTACTTGGATCATATTCTTGAACAATATTGGTAAGGTAATTTGTTGTAGGATCATTAACTCCACCTCCAAAAACGTAAATTTTACCATTATTTGCACCAACGGTAGCTGGACCTGAGATTGCAACTGGCATAGATGAACGGGTTGTCCATGTGTCTGTTGTCGGATTATATTCCTCATTAGCCACAACATAGCTTGGGTTCAATGCGTATGAATACCCACCAATTGCATAAATATTGCCATCTGCAGTTGTTACAGCGTTAAATGCCCAACGAGCTGTAGGCATAGGAGATTTTTCAATCCAATGAAGTGAATCAGCAGAAGCATTATTAACAAAAAGTAATCCAAAAAATGAAAAAAAAATAAGCGGTAGAAAAAACTTGAAAAGATTTTTCACAAGATATACTTACAATGTATATTGTTGCTTGTCTCCTTGTCAATAACAAATAGAGCAATACATTTCCACAAAGGTACTTAGCAAACTACACGTTAGTAACTGAAGCTTACAAAATTGTTAATTCCTATAAATTTTGCTATTATCTCTTTGTACTTTTGATTTCTTACGTGCGGAATGTCTCCTTGCCAAGGAGGAGGGGTCCAATTCAGGATAAGGATATGCTACATCCTTACCTTCCCATCTTCTATTTTCGGTCGTATTACATCTCCGGGCTTGACTTCATTTTCAATTATTCTTAGTGCAATTGGGTCAACAATTTTCTCCTCTATCAAACGTTTGATTGGGCGTGCACCAAAGATAGGATCAAATCCCTCTTCTGCAAGAGACATTGCTATATCCTCTGTTACTTCAAGCTCTATATTATTCTCCCTCATTCTTTCTCTAACTTGCTCTAGTTGTAATTTTACAATTTGTAAAATCTCTTTTGCACCTAATGGGTTATATATAATGACATCATCCAGTCTATTCAGCATTTCTGGTCTAAATGCAGTGTGTAATAATTCCCACACCTTTTTTTCAAGTTCTGAACGAGTATCTTTTTCCTTATTCCCTGAGCTTGTCGAAGGGTTACTTATATACTCCTGAATGAGATCACTTCCCAAATTAGATGTCATAATAATAATCGTATTTCGGAAATCTACTTTTACGCCTTTACTATCTGTCAAATGTCCTTCATCAAAAATCTGCAGGAATAAATTAAAAACTTGTGGATGTGCTTTTTCTACTTCGTCAAATAAAACAACAGAATATGGTCTTCGTCTCACTGCCTCTGTTAGTTGTCCACCTTCTTCATATCCTACATAGCCAGGAGGTGCACCAACAAGACGTGCAACAGAATGAGATTCCTGATACTCAGTCATATCAATTCGCGTTATTGCATGCTCGTCGTTAAAAAGAATCGTTGCTAATGCTTTTGCTGTTTCGGTTTTACCAACACCTGTTGGACCTAAAAATAAGAAAGATCCAATTGGTCTATTTTTTGAACCCAATCCAGACCTATTTCGTCTTACTGCACGTGACAAAACAGATAATGCTTCATCTTGCCCGACAACCCGCTCTTTCAATTCTTCTTCCAAATGAGAAAGTCTATCTGCTTCTGAAGCCAGCATTCTGGTAACTGGAATTCCTGTCCAACGACTCACTACTTTTGCAATATCCTCTTCATCTACCTCTTCTCGCAATATTCTTTCTTCTTCTGGAATTTTTTCTAAGTCTGCTTGTAACGCAATAACTTCTTTTTCTAATTCTGGGATTTTACCAAACTTTAATTCTGCTGCTTTTTCAAGCTCAATGTCACGTTCTGCTCGCTCCAGTTCAATCCGTAGTGCATCCATTTTTGCCCGCTTTTCCTGAAGACGTTGAATAATATCTTTTTGCTCCCTCCATCTTTTTTCTATAACAGCTGCTTTCCCTTTCATGTCTTTCAGTTGCTCTTCTTCTTGCTGCATTTTTGCTTTAGCAATATCTGTCTTTTCTTTCTTCAGCGCTGTGAGAGCAATTTCTGATTGGGTAATTTTCCTCCGTAATTCATCAAGCTCTGTTGGCATACTTTCTGCCTCAATTTTTATCGCTGCTGCTGCTTCGTCAATTAAATCTATTGCTTTATCTGGAAGGAATCTTTGCGGTATGTATTGAGCAGATAATTTTGCCGCACCAATAACCGCGTTATCAGTAATACGGATTCCATGATGTAATTCGTATCTTTCTTTTATTCCACGAAGGACAGAAATGGTATCTTCAATAGTGGGTTCTTCGACCAATACTGGTTGAAATCTCCTCGCAAGTGCTGGATCTTTTTCAATATATTTTCTGTACTCATTCACTGTTGTTGCGCCAATTGTCCGTAATGTCCCACGTGCGAGACTTGGCTTGAGAATATTTGCTGCATCCACTGATCCTTCTGACGCACCACCACCGACAAGCGTATGGATTTCATCAATAAATAACACATATTTGCCTTCACCTTCCTCAACAGCTTTAATGACCCCTTTGAGTCTTTCTTCAAATTCCCCTCTAAATTTAGCTCCTGCCAAAAGTGCTGCAAAATCTAACACCAATACTTCTTTTTCTTTAAGAGTGGTCGGAACCTGAGATAAGGAGATTTTTTGTGCAAGACCTTCAACAATGGCAGTTTTCCCAACTCCTGGATCCCCAATAAGAATGGGGTTATTTTTTGTTCGACGGGAAAGGATCTCCATGACACGTCGTATTTCCGTTTCTCGTCCAATAACAGGATCTACTTTACCAGACTTTGCTTGAGAGGTAAGATTAATGGTAAATTTTTTTAACGCCTCCTGAGGAGAGATAGGTTTTAGAAAATCTGGAACTTGATTGTTATCCATAATGATTAGCGACGAGTTGCTAGCTACAAGCATCTCGTTAATTTATCATTCTGGAGCGAAGCGATGGAATCATTACTATTCGAGTTTGTCTAATACTTTTAGATCCACTTTGCCTCACTCGAAGAATAACACTATCTTACCACATTTAGCAATCTTGTCAATAGAGTGCCAACTCTATAGGATTAGAAAACCTTTATCAATCCTTTTTGTAAAACAGCCCTGAAGCTTGAGCGGATAAATAATAAGGCACATATGATATAGAGTATAGCCATAAGTAAACTTACTACCAAAGAATTTATATCAAGTTTTCCTGTCTGAACAAACGTATGAATCCCCTGAAAAATGTAACTGGTTGGAAGGAGATGTGCTATATACTGTGCCCATTTTGGAAGAATTGAGATAGGATAATAGATTGCTGAAAAAGGAGCAATAATAGCAACAAATGACCAAGCCAGATTTTGAACTTTTGTCCCAAACCGTAATATAAGGCCCGCAATAAAAAATCCCAATCCCCAGGCAGTAATAAGCAGTATCAAAATAAAAGGAATAATATTGAGGCCATAGGTAAAAATATTCACTTTATATACAAGTGCTGCAACAGTGCTGGCAAGTAAAAAACTAATACTTGTCTTCAGAATACTTACAATAAGAAAAGATGTTACCCATTCAGCAAAAGTAAAAGGACTGACAAATAAATTAACCAAATTTTTATTCCATAAATCCTCAAGTAAATTAATACTAACTTCCTGTTGCCCACGCCACACAACTATCCAAAAGATAAATCCTGAAAGGACCAATTCAAGAATTTTCGAATGAGGAGCAAATTGTGTAAAATAACTACTCGTCAAACCCCAAATTAATAAATCGATGACTGACCAGTAGAAAACATCTGCCAATCTATCTGGGCTTTTTCTCGTGATATAAAAGGTTTTTAATAAGACAGAATAAATCCTGTGTATTTTCATATTTTTTCTCCCACAATATTCAGAAAGAAATCTTCCAATGTAGGCTTATCTATTCCTAACTCATCATAAGCAATGTTGTTCTTTGAAAGATCCTGGAGCAGTGAAGCAATTCTTGGTGTTTCTATTTGAAGAGTAAACAATGACTTTTGCTTTGTATAAGAAATTTTCTCATTCGACAAATACTCAACTAGCCTCTCCTTATTTTCAGAAACAAGCAATTGAATATGAGAAATTTTCATAGTTTTGGCAAGCGCATGAGGAGTATCATTGGCTACAATTTTTCCATGCTGAATGACGATTACTCTATCGCACAATTCTTCGATTTCCGCCATGTTATGGGAAGTAATAATAATTGATACGCCAAAAGTTTTCCTTTCCTCAAGTAAGAATTCACGAATATACTGTGCTACTTCTGGGTCAAGAGAAGCTGTGGGTTCATCGAGCAACAATACTTTAGGGAAGTTTAAAAAAGCTTTTGCTAGATTAACACGGGTTAACTGTCCTGCTGAAAGTTGTTCTATTTCCAAATTAATAATATCTTGTAGTCTAAATATCTCAATAATTTTATTCAGGCGTTCTTTTCTATTGGAAGTTTCATACAAATACGAAAGATAGTGAAGATTCTCCCTAACCGTTAGCCACCACATAAGGTTTGTATACGTTGAGGAAAAATTAACTTTCTCCAAAATCTCTCCCCTATGACTATCGAGTTCTTTTCCAAAGTAATGGACTGAACCTGAAGTTGGCGTCAAAACTCCAAGAAGCATTTGAATAGTAGTTGTTTTCCCTGCCCCATTGGGACCCAAAACTCCCAAGATCTCTCCTTCTTTCAGAGAAAAAGAAATATTATCAACTGCACTAAACTTTCCAAATTTTTTCGTAAGGTTCTTTACTTCTAAAATATCCATGCTTTTAGTATATCGAATTTAGAGGAATTTATCTTAAGAAATTGAAGTAATTATTTCCCTTTTGTTTCTTTAATATCTCGATGAAGTTCTTGTTTTAAATCCTCTGCCACTTTTTTAATCTTATCCTCTATATGTTCTATTTTCCCATTTAAAAATTGCCATATTTTTTCATGGTCTTCATCTGCCAGATGATTGAGGAATATCTTCTTATCAGCCTCTGAAAGCTCAGAAAGTACAGCATCCAAAATAGCATGCTGTAAAGAGGAATCAATAATACCAATTAAATGTATCTTTTCTTCTTCGCTCAGCTCTAACTCATTCAGAGCAACAATAAGAGATTCTGTTTCTATAAGATGACTGTAAAAGTATGTTGTCATATTAGTTTTTAGTTCATTGTTCGTAGTTCATAGTATACGGTATTACTATCAACTATGAACATTTATATTCTCACTGGCCCTAATGGTATCTTATCAGTTGGATCGTCAATAAAAAAGTACAATACTGCTCCTTTTGCTGCTCCATCTACTCTTTCTAGATAGTGCATTACCTCCGGTGATCCGCCCAATGACTTTCCTGTCCACTCAGATGGACCGGCATCTCCAATAGCAGCAACAATAGCTTTTCCAGTTTGAGGATTCACGACAAGCATCTTTCTATATTTAAAAAACTCATTCATTTCCTTTACATGCTCCATATATCCAGGAGCAAGAAAGGTCTGAACAGCAATGTAATATTTCTCACGTTGATTATCAATCTCTTTCATTTGAGATGCAGATGGAGCAAAGTATCCCCATGCACCAAGTCCAGGAGCCATACCATAGGAAGAATATAGTTTAGCCTCTTCTTCATTCTCCATCTGATTATCTGTCGTATCTCCAGGAAAACGAGCTAAGTGTTGTTCTTGTCCAATATATCCATAACTTCTATTCAGTCTTTTCCCGTGCAATTCCGCGCTTACACTCATACCAAACATATTTGATAACACATCTCCAATTTTTTGTTCTTCACTAGGAGTAAGTGGTCTTACTTCCTCAGGAATATATCTATTTAAATCTAAAAGCAATGAAACGTTTTTCTCGATGTCTTTAAAAGGCTTTTCCTTAACAAGTTGAGGCATTGAGTTAGCCACTGATGCTCCTGGAGATGCTAACAAAACAAGTCCAGCCATAGAACCTACAGTAAACTGCTTTGTCTTTTCAGTAAACTCTTGCAAAACTTTCCCGTGTTTGCCCCACAGCTGTTGTTGGAGTGTCTTATGCTTAATAGCCCACTTTTGCTTGAGGTCTTCAAAGTGAGAGACTTTCTTTTTTGCCATTGGTTTTCCAAAAAAGAACATACACCATTATAGTAGCACAAATAGAGGTACCAAAAGAGCCAAAGCATGAGAGATATGGGAATAGTAAGATAGTAGAATACTACGTGATTCTCCGCTTTTGTTTTGCACTTACTATCTAAAAATATTTGCCTCCTCCGGCTCCTTTATAATGGTATAATATGCTCTATGAAACAACCGTGGGAAGTGCTACCTGAGAAATTTCTAGAAAAATTGCCTTTTTTTACTGATGAAAAGACACGAGAAAGTATTCTTTCTTCCATGTGCTCCCGCCACCCTTCCACTTTTCGTGCAAACACCTTAAAAATCACAGCTGACGCTCTACAAAAACAACTTGATGACTTAGGAATTCAAACAGAAAGAGTTTCATGGTACAAAAATGCTTTTATTTTAAAAAATGTTCCTCAAAAAGTATTGACAGAGACAGATTTATACAAAAATGGATTTTTCTATGTGCAAAGCCTCTCAAGTATGATACCTCCTCTCGCATTAGACGCAAAACCAAACGAACGAGTGCTTGACCTTACTGCTGCTCCTGGAAGTAAAACAACACAAATAGCTGCCATTATGGGAAATACTGGAGAGATCGTCGCAAACGATAAAAGTCGAATTCGCATGTATAAATTAGAAGCAAATGTAAAAATACAGGGGGTAACAAATGTAAAAACGACGTACATACCTGGAGAATTTTTTTGGAAAAGGTATCCAGAATATTTTGATCGTGTGTTAGTAGATGTTCCTTGTAGTATGGAAGGGAGATTTTTTGTTGATGATCCCAAAACATATGAAGACTGGACTCCAGGAAAAGTACGCATGCTTTCAGATATGCAAAAGTGGTTACTGAGGTCTGCAATTTCAGCAACTATTCCCGGCGGAACCATTGTCTATTCAACATGTACACTTTCTCCTGAGGAAAATGAAGGCGTGGTTGATTGGATACTAAAGAAAGAGAATGAAAATATAGCTATCGAATCATTTACCCTTAATGGCTTACCGTTAACTCCAGGAATTACAAAATTTGGAAACAAAACATATGATGATAGAGTTAAAAACACCATGAGAATTTTCCCTACACCTACTATGGAAGGCTTTTTTATCGCAAAAATAAAAAAACTTCACTCAAATCTACCTTCATTTTCATAATAACCTTACCTATTTCAAATAAAATAGGACTTTCTATGGTATCTCATCCTACTCCAAAAGAAATCATTACTGATTACCATCAAGGAATTCCGTTATGGGATTTATCTGTTGAAGAAATAATTGGACGTAATATAGAAAGCCGTGGAAGAAACGAAGTAAACGACCTATTACAACAAGGCTGGGTTCTTCTTCACATTTATACCTTAAAATACAAAGAAAATGAAACATGGAGAGAAAGACCAATGGCAATTTTAGGCAGACCTTCTCATGTCCCATCGCTCAAACAACCACACTAGGGAGAATACTTCTTTAGATAGCTTAATGTCTTCCTATCTTTTTCATGTACGATCTTCATAAATCTTCTTCATATTGTTAATAGTATGGGTGAAAGAGTCCCTACCATGAAGAAGATTGCTGTTCTGCGAGT
Organism: uncultured Gammaproteobacteria bacterium; assembly: GCA_964598355.1. GTDB lineage: Bacteria > Patescibacteriota > Microgenomatia > Levybacterales > UBA12049 > DASQJJ01. The sequence goes on along the minus strand of CAZRBN010000005.1, from coordinate 17,525 downwards.
TAATGCGTTGGGTGATTTTATTTTTTCGCTCCCTGCAATCCAGGCAATACGCATTGCATACCCTCATGCTGAAATTACATTACTTGGGAAAGACTGGCATAAGGAATTTTTAGATAAAAGACCAAGTCCAATTAACAAAGTCATTGTTGTACCACCCATGCCAGGTATTGGAGAACGTGAAACATATATACCAGACAAAAAACAATTACAAACATTTTTCTCCATCATCCAAAGAGAAGCGTTTGACGTTGTTGTGCAGATACATGGTGGAGGGAAATATTCAAATCCATTTTGTAAAAATATTGGTGCAAGAATAACAATTGGACTTAAGAGTGAAGATGCAGTTCCACTGGATAGATGGATGCCTTACATCTATTATCAAAATGAATATCAAAGATATCTAGAGGTCGTCACTCTTATGAATGCATACCCTTTTTCTCCAGAGCCTCACTTGACAGCAACCTTTCATGAGCAAAAAGAAGCTTACGAAAAAATAAAGAGAATCCAACAACCTTTTGTTATTATTCATCCCGGAGCAACTGATGTAAAAAGGCGATGGGGGTTTATCAATTTTGCACGGATTGGTGATTTTATTTCCAAAAAAGGATTCACGATCATTGTCACTGGAAAAGGAGAAGAACAATCTCTTGTAAAACAAGTTATACAGGCAATGCACTATCCAGCAATCAATATGTGCAATCAACTGACATTACCACAATTGACTGGCTTATTATCACTGGCAACTTTCGTAGTTTCAAATGATACCGGACCTCTCCATCTTGCCTATGCTTTAGGAACACCGACAATTGGCCTCTTCTGGTGCGGAAATATGATAACGAGTGCACCCCTTGCTCGTTCTCTTCATCGTCAAGTTATTTCATGGCAAATATATTGCACTCTTTGTGGAGCTGATTGCGCAAGTATCTATCCAATTCCTGTACATACAGACTGCAAACATGAAGTATCTTTCTTGTCAAAAATATCCCTTGATGAAGTAAAAGAGACAATCACTCACCTTCTCTCTTTTCTCTCAGTATCTCATAGACAGGATTTACAACTAGTTTCGTTACTTGAGTAGTGATACTATGAATACAATGATTGGACAAATACCTTCTCTTACTAAAGACACGTTACCAAAAGTATTACAGAAGATACACCTTCGATATACATTAGATATTATCCCTGGATTTACAAGGAAGCAGAATGACAAAGATTTTATTTTCCTAGATAGGAATAAAAAACAAATAACAGACACTACCGTTCTTGAAAGATTACAAAAATTGGCTATTCCTCCAGCGTGGACGCATGTTTGGATATCTCCCTATGAAAATAGCCATCTTCAAGCAACAGGAAGAGATGAAAAAGGAAGAAAACAGTACATATATCATGAAGAATGGGTACTCATCTCTCAACAAAATAAATTTAATCAAGTAATTTTCTTTGGACAATTATTACCACATTTAAGAGCAACTGTTGAAAAAGATATGAATAGCCAAGGCCTCACTCAAAAGAAAGTGCTTGCAACAATTGCATGGCTTCTTGATAAAACATATATACGAATTGGTAATGAGGAATATGCAAAAGAAAATGAACATTTTGGATTAACCACCCTCCATAATAAGCATGTCTCAGTTTCTGGCTCTACAATTCAATTCCATTTTATTGGAAAAAGCGGAAAGGAAAATAGTGTTGAAGTGAATCATCCACGAGTTGCAAAAACAATTAGAAAACTCGAAGAACTACCAGGATATGAATTGTTTCAATTTATTAACGAATTTGGGAAAAGACAACCTGTTGATTCTGGAGAAGTAAATGAGTATTTACAAGCAATTGCAGAGGAAGAAATAAGTGCAAAAGATTTTCGAACGTGGGGGGGAACAGTGTTAGCAGGTCAGACGCTTTTCCATTCATATAACACATTTACCTCTCCAACGAATGCCAAAAAAAATATTTCTTCCGCAGTAAAAGAGGTTGCTACTCATTTACGCAATACTCCAACTGTTGCCCGTACCTATTACATACACCCAACAATTTTTACAACGTATACAAATAACATCCTTGTTCCTCATTATCAAGAGTCTCATACGAAAGATAAAAGAATAGCTTTCTTTTCAAAAGATGAAAAAGCAACACTCACCTTACTCCAACAAAAAAACATATAGCCTTTACCTGTACCCTCTTTTTTGTAGATTAAAGAATGTATGGTAAAGACCCTTTCTTTTCATTAATTCCTGATGAGTACCTTCTTCAACGAGTTTTCCTTTTTCCAAAACAAAAATTCTATGTGCCATTCGCACTGTTGAAAATCTATGTGATATAAAAATAAGATTTTTCTTCTTATATATTTCTGTGAGATGAGTAAAAATTCTATATTCCGCATCAGCATCTATCGACGATGTTGGCTCATCCATAACGAGAATAGGAGAATTTCTGTAAAGAGCTCTTGCAATAGCAACTTTTTGCCATTGTCCACCTGATAATTCTATACCATGTTCAAACCACCGCCCCAAAATTTGGTCAAAACCCTTAGGCAAAAAACGAAGTAAATCACTACCTTGCGCTCTGTATAGCGCAGTATGAAGAAGTTCTTCTGATTTCTTATGTAGATTACCAAATTGGATATTTTCTCTTAGTGTTACAAAGTATTTAGCAAAGTCTTGGAAAAGTACTCCCATATGCTGATACCATTCCTCTATATCAATCTCTTTTAAATCTATACCATCTATCAAAATTTTTCCTTCTGTTGGATCATAGAAACGGAATAATAATTTAATGAGAGTAGTTTTTCCAGCACCATTATGACCAACTAAGGCAACATCCTCACCCTTCTCAATCACAAAAGTAACATCTTCAAGAGATGGAATATCACCACCTGGGTACGCAAAGCTTACATGCTGAAATTCAATTCTTCTTGGAGCTATATGGCCAAAATGAAATGGTTTTTCTGAATTAGAAATAGTGTTTCGTATTTTTAGTAATGAAAAATAATCACTGACAAATAAACTATTTTCAGAAATTGAACCCAAGTTAATAAGTAAACTGGATATTTGTCCAGAAAAAGTGAATAATGCACTGAGAAAAAAGGTAAAATCACCAATAGTATATTTCTTTAATGCTATACCTGCAATAAACTGAGTAAGTGCAAAATAGATGGCAACTGGTATTAAAATAAAACTAATAGTCGAACGTATCGTGTATAACGAAAGTGGCTTTTGATAATCGCTCAGTATCTGTTTTTGCAATAATTTCGCTTTTTCTAAAAAATACCCTCGCAAATGATATATTTTCATTTCAGACAATGTTTGAAAATTTGTAAAGAGAGATCGTAGGTACCAGAGATAATTAGCATTTGAAGCATGAGAAGAGTACGTAGACCAAGCCATATTCCCATATTTTGAACGGAAATAATATACAGGTGCAGAAACTAAAGCAAGAATAATAAAATATGTAGGGCTAAATTGAAGGGCAATAAATAGAGAAAAAATGAGTGCGGCAATATTATAGACTATAGCATTAAGGGTGTGGAGCACTTCCGGTATCCGTACTGCATAGGTATTCTCTACTTTTGCAATCAGATTCCTCACCTGCCCATCCTCTAAATGAGCAAAATCCATAAGAGCCAATTTATTCATAAAATTTCTGGTAAGTGCGTTTTGTAATTTAGCCCTAATAAAATAATCAAAATAGTATTGATTAAAAGTAAAATTAACAAAACGAGATAAATATTCAAAAAAAAGATAACTTGAAATAATAATAAGTAATATGAATGATGGAGTGACAGTTGCATTATGGGAAACCTGATCAATCATAAGCTTATAGACAAAGTAAACAATGTAGAGAAGAATTGCACCTAAAAAAGAGGAAATAAAATAAGCGAGAAAAAGGAATCTATCTTCTTGCCAGGTGATTTTTAATAAGTTGTAAATATCTCGGAGAAAAGAAGGTTTCTCTTGCATTTCTTCATGTCTTTACCTGTATTTGTATTTCCTAAATATTGATGAGGCTAACATGTCCATTCCTCCAACTAACAGAATAAGCATAAACATCATGATACTTCGATAGTTACCTGCCCCATAGAGAGGAAATAGGAGATATATAACTAAACTTGCAATACTGGCATATATAATCCACCCGATCATCATTTTATTCATGCACTTATGCTAATCTTGTAATCTAAAATCCACACAATAGAGAGGTAAGAGTGACGTAAGCAATTGTTATTGTCTTCTTCTCTTCCAGTCTTCTTACTTCTTCTTTATTGCTCATTTACTTCTATAGGTTAAAGTAATTTCTATACTTATTTCTTACATAATGATTAAGATTACGAAAGATATAAAAAGTATTTGTATTTTCCGAGCATTACAACTTGGAGATCTCCTTTGTACTGTCCCTGCGTTTAGAGCATTAAGAAAAAAATATCCAAAGGCAAAAATAACACTAGTAGGACTTCCCTCGGCCAAGAGTTTTGTTGAAAGGTATTCTATATATTTTGATGACTTCATTACATTTCCAGGTTTTCCCGGATTACCAGAACAACCATATAATAAAACAGCATTTAGAAAATTTATTCATTTTGTACAAAGCAAGCAATTCGATGTAGCAATGCAGATGCATGGTAATGGTGTAATTACAAATTATTTAGTTACTCTTTTCCATGCAAAGACAACTGTAGGATTTGCAATGCAACAGGGGGAAAAAATCTCCTCAGATTTTTTCATGACATATCCCGATTCCCTTCATGAGATTAGAAAGTATATTGTTTTGTTAGAAGAAATAGGTATTTCTTCTGATGGAGATCATATTGATTTTGAAGTAAAAAAATCAGAAATTATCCAGGCAAGAGATCTGCTTGCTTCTTATAACGTTAATCTCAATCGTTTCGTTATTATTCACCCTGGCGCTTCAAATACTAAAAAAAGATGGAAAAAAGAATGGTTTGCTTATATAAGCGATCTCTTTTCATCTTTAAAAATTGATGTAGTCTTTACCGGTGTAGAGAGTGAAATATCCTTTGTTAAAGAAATTCAAGCAATAATGAAACATGCTTCTTATAACCTTATTGGCCAAACAACCTTAGGTATTCTTGCTGCCCTTCTCCATCACTCAAAGCTGCTTATTTGCAACGATACAGGAGTTTCCCATCTAGCTAGCGCACTTGCAATACCCAGTATTGTCATATTTTCTCCTTATTCAAAAACCAACCAATGGGCTCCATTAAACCCGTCACTGCATACAAGCATATCTTCTGAGAAAGCATCTCTTGATTATGTCAGTAAGAGAGCTTTGCAACGTTTGTATACAACAAACCACAGAGGATTTTTATGAGAAAAATAAAAATATTTACATGGCAAATACATGGTAGCTATTTATATTACTTGTCGCAAGCCAATATAGAAATCTGTATACCAGTGAAAAAATCTCCTCAAGAAGGATTTACTGGAAAAGGAAAAAATTTCCCATGGGGAGACAATGTGCACGAAATACCTGTAGATAAAGTAAAAAATTACACATTTGATTGTGTTGTTTTTCAATCAAAGAAAAATTATTTGGAAGATCAGTATGAAGTGCTTTCTCCATATCAAAGAACATTACCTCAAATATATATAGAACATGATCCTCCTCGAATGCATCCTACCGACACAAGGCATGTTGTCAACAGCCCATCAATGCTTCTTGTGCACGTAACACATTTTAACAACCTCATGTGGAATAGTAATCAAACACCAACTACGGTTATAGAACATGGTGTTACTCTCCCCAAAAATGACATAGTTGTCAGGAAAAAGAATAAAGGAATTGTCATGATTAACAATTTACAACAAAGAGGCAGAAGGTTAGGATCGGATGTTTTTCAAGAAGTTAAAAAGTATATTCCTTTAGATATTGTTGGTATGAATTCCGGAAAAATAGGTGGTTTTGGAGAGATTCCTCATTCTCAACTTTTCGAATTTCTTTCCCAATATACATTTTTCTTTAATCCTATTCGCTACACAAGCCTTGGCCTTTCAGTTATTGAAGCGATGATGGCAGGCCTTCCAATCGTAGGACTCGCAACAACGGAATTATCCACTGTTATTACTAACGGGATTCATGGATATATACATACAGATGTTACATATCTTATTAAAAAAATGAACGATCTCCTTGTTAACGAAAAGAAAGCAAAAAAGCTTGGCGAACATGCTCAAGTATACGCACATGAAAGATTCTCAATGCAACGATTTAGCCATCAATGGGAAAAAGTTCTTACTATTGTTACACACTCTCAAACCTTTTCAGAAAATTCCACTACACCTTACACAGAAAGGAGTATACTATGAACGGAAAAATTGCATTGGTCAGTGAACACGCATCTCCTCTTGCAACATTGGGAGGAATAGACAGTGGTGGACAGAACGTCTATGTTAGTCAGCTTGCAAAAAGTCTATCACAACTTGGTTTTATTATAGATATTTTTACAAAATGGGATAACCCTCTCTTAACGCAAATTATTCAATTGGATAAAAACATACGCGTTATTCATGTTTCAGCAGGACCCAAGAAATATATTAAAAAAGAAAAGCTATTCCCGTATATGGATGACTTCTATGAGCATATGATACCGTTTGTGGAGAAAGAACAATATAATGTAATTCATGCTAATTTTTGGATGTCCGCATATGTTGCAAATCGTATTAAAGAAGAATTGCATATTCCATACGTTGTTACTTTCCACGCATTAGGGAAAATTAGAAAAAAGTTCCAAGGGAAAGCTGATGAATTTCCACAAGAAAGAATTCCTATTGAAGAGGATATTGTAAAAAATGCAGATCATATAATTGCAGAATGCCCTCAAGATAGAGAAGATTTAATTTACAACTATTATGCGAATCAGGATAAAATTAGTATTATCCCTTGTGGATTTGATCCTCACGAGTTTTATCCAATAGACAAAAATCTAGCCAGAATGTCTCTTGGACTTCAGCAGAATGAGAAAATAATACTGCAATTAGGGAGACTTGTCCCCCGTAAAGGAATAGATACTGTTATAGAAGCCTTATCCTTACTAAAAGGACATGTTAGTTTTCCAGTAAGGCTTCTTATTGTAGGAGGCGAATCAGACATTCCTACTGTAAAGAGTACTCCTGAAATTGGTCGATTAGCATCTCTTGCTAAAAAATTACATATAGAAAATATTGTAACGTTTGTTGGAAGACGAGGAAGAGAACAGTTAAAATATTTTTACAATGCTGCTGATGTTTTTGTTAGTACCCCATGGTATGAACCTTTCGGTATAACTCCTCTTGAATCCATGGCATGTGGAACACCAGTCATTGCTTCCCAAGTAGGCGGATTAAAATTTAGCGTTATCAATGGGAAAACAGGTTTTCTCATTCCCCCTCAAAACCCACAGATTCTTTCAGAAAAAATAATTAACATACTAGAAAATAATAAATTATCAAAATTATTTTCCGTAAATTCGATAGAACGAGTTAATTCATTTTTCACTTGGGCAACCGTTGCTCAATCTGTAGCCACATTATATGAAAAAATTATATATCCAAAATATTCAAGAATAGAAACATATCAAAAAGAAGCAACTATAGTTGATGCAAATTTTCAAGGCCTTATAGAAATAATTAAAAATTCCCAAAATCAATTAAGAATTTCCATTATAGATGCTGCACGACTTATGAGTAGCAGTCTTGCTCAGGGTGGGAAAATACTTGTTTGTGGAAATGGAGGAAGTGCATCTTCTTCGCAGCATTTTGCAACCGAATTAGTAGGATATTTTCATATACGCAATAGACCAGGAGTACGTATTTGTTCGCTTACTAGTGATACGACTATCCTTACAGCAGTTGGCAATGATTTTTCTTTTGAAGAAATTTTCTCAAGACAAGTGGAAGCATATGGAGAAACAGGAGATATTTTTTTTGGTATTAGTACAAGTGGAAATTCAAAAAATATTGTTAAAGCTTTTGAAAAAGCGAGAGAGAAGAATATGATAAGTGTTGGTTTGTTAGGCAATAATGGAGGAGAATGTCTCTCCCTTTGTGATATAGCAATTGTCGTGCCATCTTCAAACACACAAAGAATACAAGAAGTTCACGATAATATTATTCATACTTTTTCAGAAATCATTGAAAAAAAGCTTTTTCTTCAGGACCCTACTTTTCAGCCAATAACAGGAAGAAAGAATGGCAAAGCAATGCACATAAGTCAAAAGGAAGAGGAGTAATATGAAGAATCTTAAAAATAAAATAGTGTTAGTTACTGGTGGAGGGCAAGGACTTGGTAAAGCAATTACTGAAGTGTTATCAAATGAGCATGCAATTGTTATTGCAGCAGACATAAAGGAGGATACTGTAAAAGAATTAGCAAAACAGCTTTTCCGTGAAGGTAAAAAGGTCCATGCAAAAGTATTGAATGTAACAGATAGTGACTCATGTAAAAGAATAGTCGAAGAAATCGTACATGAATTTGGTCAACTTGATATCCTCATAAACAATGCGGGGATTGATGTAACCAAACCACTAACCGGCATATCTCTTGAAGAATTTGATAGAGTTATCCAAGTTAATCTGCGTGCTCCCTTTTTTCTGTCAAAATTAGTGTTCCCAATTATGGCTAGCATTGGAGGAGGTAATATTGTGAATATAACTTCCACTGCAGCCAAACGGACGTGGCCAAATGCATCTGCTTATCATGCGAGCAAATGGGGCTTACTGGGACTGTCTCATGCACTACATACAGAAGGACGCCAACATAATATTGCTGTAACGGCAATTATTGCAGGAGGAATGAGCACTCCCTTTATTCTTGAGCGTTTTCCTGAAACTCCTCTGGATGTATTGCAAGACCCGCGTAATGTTGCAGAAGTAGTTAAATATATCCTTATGCAACCACAAGAAACAGTTATTCCAGAAGTAATGGTTTTACCAAAAAATGAAACATCGTGGCCCTAATATGAAAAGAGCAATTTTCTTAGACAAAGATGGAACACTTATACAAGACGTGCCGTACAATGTGAATCCTAAAAAAATATTTTTCTTACCAGCGGTTATAGATGGGTTGCACAGATTACAAAAATTAGGGTATGCATTAATAGTCATTTCAAATCAATCAGGAATTGCAAAAGGGATATTTACTGTAAATGAATTTAATAAAGTCAAAAATAAAATTATCCATTTGCTCAATAGCTATTCTATTCAGCTTGCTGGATTTTATATATGTCCTCATCATCCAGAAGGAAAAATTAAAAAATATGCAAAAGAGTGTCATTGTCGAAAGCCACATACGGGACTCATTGAAAGAGCCGTAGAAGAACTGCAGATTAACCTGCAGCATTCGTGGTTCATAGGAGATATCCTTCATGATATAGAAGTGGGAAATAGTTCTAACTGTCGAACAATCCTTTTAGCAAATAGTAATGAGACGGAATGGAAAATAGAGAAGAATTCAATCCCCCATTATATTGCGACTTCTTTTATTGATGCAGTTAATTTCATTGAGTTAGGAAGAAAATTATGAAAACTGAATATGAATTTTTATCATACATAAATAATTTTACATCAAAAAAAATACTGGTTATTGGAGATGCCATGCTTGACACATATCTCTTTGGAATTTCAACCCGCTTATGTCGAGAAGCACCTGTCCCGATTGTTGATATACAAGGACAAAATAATTTCCCTGGAGGAGCAGCAAATACTGCACTCAACGTAAAAAAATTAGGAGCCCAGGTCACCTTTCTTTCCGTAGTAGGAAAAGATATTGAAGGAGATCTTCTTATTAATGAACTTAAAAAAATAGGCGTGCATACTAACTTCCTCTATAGACAAGACAGATATCAAACACTTTCTAAAACTCGCGTAAACAGTAATCAACAATTACTGATTAGGTATGATTATGGTAAACAGCTAGACATGAGTGAAGAAATAGAGAGTAAGATAGCGACATCTCTTATAGATATATATGCAACCTTTGATGCAATTATTATTTCTGATTATGGATATGGAGTACTCACAGAAAGGATACAAGCGTTAATAATAAAATTACAACGTGCATTTCCTCGTCTTATTATGGTTGACTCAAAATATCTAGATAAGTATATTTCTCTTCAACCTACTGTTGTTAAACCTAACTACCAAGAAGCAGGACAGTTAGTAGGTCTTACAAAAAATGAAGAGGGTGAAAAAAGAGTTCGACAAATTATAGATCATCGAGAGACTCTTCTCCAAAGAACTGGTGCCAAAATAGTCAGTGTCACTCTTGATAAAGAAGGTTCTCTTACTATCTCAGAAAAAACCCATATCTATCGTACGTATGCAAAACCTGTTAATAACGCCCAGGCTGCTGGAGCTGGAGATACATATAGTAGCGCATTCATTCTTGGACTTTCCTGTTCTGGAAATGTATCTCTTGCAGCCGAACTCGCATCTATTGCAGCAAACATTACTAGTGGAAAAGAAGGGACTGCTTTTTGCACACAGGAAGAACTGTATGAAGCATTTTTGTCTAAAAATAAATATATTACAGCTACTGAAGCATTACAAAAATTTATTCATGTGTTTCGAGAGAAAAAGAAAAAAATAGTATTTACCAATGGCTGTTTTGATATTCTTCACAGCGGACATGTCTCCTATTTACAAAAAGCAAAAACTCGAGGCGACATTTTAATTGTAGGACTTAACTCTGATGAAAGTATTAAAAGAATTAAAGGAAAGGACAGACCAATTAATACCCTTTCCGATAGAATGCATGTATTATCCAGTTTAAGCAGTATAGATTATGTCATACCTTTTAGTGAAAACACACCAATACGTCTTATTACCGCTATAAAACCCGACATCTATATAAAGGGCGGGGATTATACCCGAGAAACTCTTCCTGAAACACCATTGGTTGAATCATATGGAGGAGTTGTAGAGATTATTCCTCTCGTACCAGAAAAATCAACAACACATATTATTGAGAAGATTAAATTTACCACTCATACCACCCTTACATGACAACAATTAATTGGAGGAAAATTCATAACCTATTGTGCATCCGCCTTGATAATATGGGAGACGTTTTAATGACAACGCCTGCTTTCCATGCGATTAAAGTAGCACATCCTCATATATCACTTTCCTTATTAACGTCTTCTGAGGGGGCAAAAATTACAAAATATATACCTGATATACATCAGGCAATCATTTTTTCGGCTGCATGGACAAAACAAAAGGGTAAAAAAAAATTGAAGGAAACACTTCCTCTATTACAAGAGAAATTTGATGCAGCAATTATTTTTACTAACTTTAGTCAAAGTCCACTCCCCGCAGCAATGGTATGTTACCTCTCCAATATTCCTCTTGTTATTGCCTATTGCCGGGAAAATCCTCACTCACTTATTTCTCATTGGATACCTGACAAAGAGCCTTTTACGTATATCCGCCATGGCGTAGAAAGGCAGCTCAGCCTAGTGAAAGAGCTAGGAATTCCAGTCATGAATGACTCTCTTCAACTAACAGAAAAAAAAAGAGATATCTTTTCTCTTTTAGAAAAAACATCTCAATATATACATTTTGCAAAACCTTTTATTATTATCCATCCAGGTGCGAGTGAACAAAAACGTATATTTTCTACAAAAGTACTCGCACAGTCAGCAAATATACTACTCCATGATTTACATTATCAGGTTATCATAACAGGGACAAAAACAGAACAACCATTAGGAGAATACATTCAACAATATACACAAAACAAAATAATAAATCTTATCGGAAAATTATCATTGGGAGAATTAATATCTTTGATAAAAAGAGCAAAACTTTTTATTAGCAATAATACCGGACCAGTCCATATTGCATCCGCTTTACAAATACCAACACTTGTATTGTATGCAAAAACTAACCCTGAACATATTCCATGGAAGGTGCAACATTCAGTCTTGTATTTTGACGTGCCAGAAAAACAGAAAAGTAAAAATCAATTACTTCAACATATACCTTTTCCTCATACCAGGACTATTTCCCCTCAAACAATTATAGAAGAAGCAAAAAAATTATTAGATATTTCTATTGAAATGCCTTCCCTTTATGTCTAGCATTACCGTTCTCATTCCAACTAAAGATAGAATTACTGCCTTAGGAGCAACTTTAACAAGTCTCTTGTTCCAAGAATATACAGACTTCTCAGTTATTATTTCTGATCAAAGCCAAAAGTATGATGTTAAAGAAAATCCAACCATTAAAACCCTTATACAATTGTTTCAAGAAAATGGACAACCTATGAAGATAGTAAAACACCTTCCAACGAAAGGACTGGCAGAGCAAAGAGAGTTTCTCCTTACGTTATCTCAATCTGAGTATTCATTATTTCTAGACGATGATATTATTGTAAAATCCTTTGTGGTTAAAAATATGATGTCAGTTATTGAAAAAGAACACTGCGGATTTGTAGGAAATGCTGTTATCGGACTTAGCTACAAAGATGACAGAAGACCCCAAGAACAACACATAGAATTTTGGGATTCTTTTGTTACACCAGAAAAAATAATACCAGGAGATAAAAAATGGAAAAGATATACCCTTCATAATGCTGCCAACCTCTATCACATTGCATCTCAAATGGGTTTATCAAATGCTTCACCTAGACCATATAAGATAGCATGGGTAGGAGGATGTACCCTTTACAACACGCAAAAATTAAGGAATGTAGGTGGATTTGGATTTTGGAAAGATTTACCTAAAGAACATGTTGGTGAAGATGTTTTAGCCCAGCTAAAAGTAATGGAAAAATTTGGAGGGTGTGGTATTATTCCTTCAGGGGCATTTCATCAAGAGCTTCCAACAACGCTAATACATAGAAAAGTAAATGCTCCAGAGTATATAAAATAATTTTATGAACTATATTCCGTATGTTATTTCAGATAAAAAACAAATTCTTCCAGACACCTTTATATATAAGGTAAAACCAAAAACAGGAATCCTGTTACATTTCCTCTCTGGTCAGTACGTCTTCTTAAAAAATCCCGATAGTATGAATCCAGAAGAACCGCATCCTTTTTCAATAGCGTCTTCCCCTTCAAGCAAAGACTACGTAGAGTTTTGTATAAAAATCTATGGCGATTGGACACGAGAATTCTCTCAGAAAGAAATTGGATCTACTATTGAAGTTTCTGAAGCACAAGGAAACTTTGTCTGGGAAAAGGGTATCAAACATGCTGCCTTTTTACTGGGCGGAATCGGAATTTCTCCAATTATATCAATAGTGCGTTCTCTTAATAAATCCAGAGACATAGTGCATCTTACGATGTTGTATGGAAATAGAACTCCTGATACTATTGCATACGAAAACGAATTAGAGACATTAGCTAAAACCCTCCCTTTAAAAATTATTCATATATTTTCCGATATCAATAATGAGCACAAAACAAAAGGGTATCACGGATTCATCACACAAGATATTCTGCAAAAAGAAATCAATTTTTCAGAAAATCCCACTTTTTTTGTCGTAGGTCCCCCTATTTTTGTCGAAAAAATGCTTGGAATACTTCCCGGACTTGGGGTGCAGAAAGAAAACATAAAAATTGAAGATCTTAGCACCTTCCCAAAACTATAGCTACATTGTATGATAATCTATACTTATGGATGACTTCTCAACTCCCATGATGAGGCAATATAAAGAGATTAAAGGACGCTTCAAGGACTGTCTTCTTTTCTACCGAATGGGTGATTTCTATGAACTGTTTATGGAAGATGCTCATATAGGAGCGCAAATTCTCAATATTACCCTTACAAGCAAAGCAGGAGGTAAAGATGGAAAAATTCCAATGGCAGGGATACCATATCATGCAGTTGATACCTACTTAGCCAAACTCGTAAAAGCAGGATATAAGGTGGCAATTTGTGAACAATTATCTCCCCCCAATAAAAAGGGTTTGGTGAAAAGAGACGTTATTCGTGTTGTTACCCCCGGAACCATGATGGATGAAAAAGCGCTCGACCAGAAAGCACACAATTATATTATTAGCATAGCAAGAGATGATACGTGTATTGGATTAAGCATTGCCGATATATCAACAGGATTTTTTGCAACAACAGAATTTGATGGAGAGCAAAAAGAGTACCTCCTACAAGAGGAAATAACCCGCTTATCCCCTTCTGAATGTATTCTTCCTGAAAAACTCTATAATGACAGTGCATTTCTCCAAGTAGTGAATCGAGAAAAGGGGATGAATATTTATTGTTTTCAAGAATGGGATAATTTTGGGAGTGATGCAAATGAATCCCTACAACAACATTTTGGCATTAAAACACTTGCAGCATTTGGACTAGATGGAAAAATCACAGCGACCGAATCAGCAGCAGCACTTTTAGGTTATCTACAAACAACCCAGCTTTCAAAAATTAATCATATTCAAAGAATAACCTATTATACGCAAGACTCATCAATGGTTTTGGATAAATCCACGATGATAAACTTAGAGTTTTTTTCAACAATACGAGAACATGACGCAAGAGGAAGTCTTTTGTCAATTCTTGACGAGACCCAGACAGCAATGGGCGGTAGATTGTTGAAAGAATGGGTAAAGAAACCTTTGATTGAAAAAGATCCCATACTCCAAAGACATGAAGCAGTTGAAGAATTAATTAATAAAAATCAACAAAGGAAAGATATACGATATAGATTATCAACAATTATTGACATTGAAAGAATCCTCTCAAGACTCTCGGTAAATATAGGAAATGCGCGAGACGTCATAAGTCTTAAAATATCTCTTCAAAACATTCTGGATATGAAAATGGAATTACAATCGTTGCAATCAGACTTGTTTACTATTCTTGAAAAAAACATCTCTGAGGATATTGTAAAAGTGGTCGAACTGATTGAAACAACTATTGTTGATGAACCGCCCATAGAATTGAGGGAGGGAAAATTGATAAAAGAAACTATCGATAAAGATTTAGACAAATTGAGAAAAATAATCTCACACAGCAGAAATTTTATAGAAGAACTTGAAGAAGTAGAACGAAAAAAAACAGGTATTTCTTCACTGAAAATTAGATATAACCAAGTTTTTGGATTTTACATAGAAGTCAGTCGGGCAAACAGTCATCTTGTTCCGTCGTCATATATGAGAAAACAAACTCTAGTGAATGGGGAGCGTTTTATAACAGAAGAATTAAAAAAACATGAAGAGATTATTCTTACAGCTGAAGAAAAAGCAAATGAATTAGAATATACAATTTTCCAGACAGTATTAAAAAAAATACTAGGATATACTCAAAAAATTCAATCAGCAGCACAATCAATAGCAGTACTTGATTGTATTGCTACCTTTTCTCATATTAGTCAAAAATATCAATATGTTCGTCCAAAATTACTTTATTCTGGAGAAATACGGATTCATGGAGGACGGCATCCTGTTGTTGAAAGACTCCTTTCATCCGATAATCAATTTGTTCCAAATGATGTAACTCTAGACAATATAAATCAATCGCTTCTTATTGTCACAGGGCCTAATATGGCAGGAAAATCAGTATTTATTCGACAAGTCGCAACAATTGCACTTCTGAATCAAATTGGATGTTTTGTTCCTGCTACATCGGCTAACCTTTCAATTATAGATAGAATCTTTGTTCGGTCTGGCGCATCAGATGTTATTACATCCGGTCTCTCAACTTTCATGGTAGAAATGGTAGAAACAGCACACATACTCCATAATGCAACAGAAAAAAGCCTCATTATCATGGATGAAATAGGCCGTGGAACAAGCACGTACGATGGTATTTCAATTGCATGGGCTGTCGCTGAATATTTAGTGACTCACTTCCCACAAGCACCAAAAACTCTTTTTGCAACTCATTATCATGAACTTCAATCTCTAGAATATACATATCCTAATAAGATAAAAAATTATCACATGGCAGTTGCAGACGATAAAGGCGAACCTATTTTTCTTCATACACTCCTTCCTGAAGGAGCTTCACATTCTTTTGGAGTTGCAGTCGCGAAGTTAGCAGGTGTTCCAAAACCTGTTATAGAAAAAGCGACAGAAATGCTCCAGATGCTTGAAAAAAGAAATACTCAAACTACTATCTCTGAAGATACTTCGACAAGCTCTGTGGCAAATCTAAGAGATCCTGAGTCGAAGGAATCTTCCCACCAATCTCTTGCCCTACATATCATTCTAAAAGAACTCGAACAGACCGATGTAGCAAACATGACGCCTTTAGAAGCTTTGAATAAATTGGCTGAGTTGAAAGATCAAATAAAACTGTTAGAAGAAAAATCAAAAAATTTCCTCGAAGCTGATTGACCTTCTGAAATGCATATACTATTATTAGATGACATTTTATATATCATCCTGGAAAGTCTTTCTACAAAATGTCTTCAGGAACTGATTCTAGCCAAGCAAGAATGACAACAGATATGCAAAAAATTCATCACCTCTCTCAAGAAGTTATTGCAAAAATTGCAGCAGGAGAAGTAATAGAGAGACCATCATATGCAGTAAAAGAGCTTATTGAGAATGCAATAGATGCAGGAACAACTGAAATTACAATTCTTATTGAGCAAGCGGGAATTAAAAAAATCCAAATTACTGATAACGGAGAAGGGATGAATAAAGAAGATCTGCAAGAATGCTGGAAGCCTCATACAACAAGTAAGTTAACGGGAAATGATACATTACTGGGCATTAAAAGTTTTGGATTTAGAGGTGAAGCATTAGCAAGTCTTGCAGCAATAAGTACTTTTACCATAAGAAGTCGACCACAAGACCAATTAACCGGTCATCAAGTCGAAATTACTTACGGAAAAATGATGAGGAATATCCCAGTTGGCATGCCACAAGGGACTACGGTAATAGCTGAGAATCTTTTTTCTCAAGTACCTGCTCGTAAAAAATTCCTTAAAAGTACTCAGACAGAATTCCGTCATATTGTTGATGTTGTTAATCACTTTTCACTTGCATATCCTTCCATTCGATTCCTGCTCAAACATAATAATAGAGTTATTATCGATTTCCCTCAAAACACTACTTTTGAAGAAAGAATACAATCTATAATTGGACAACATGCATTTTCTTTTTTTCTTCCCATTAAAAATAACGACTCTCACCTTGTTCTTTCAGGATTTATTGCTAAACCTCAACTCAATGCAGCAACACAATCACGTCAACTAGTATTTGTTAACAAACGAAAAGTAACAGATAGGCTGATTTCTCTTGCAGTAAAAGAAGCATATGGGACGATGTTAGAATCAAATGTCTATCCTCTTTTTGTTTTATTTTTAGAATTTCCCTATGAAATGGTTGATGTAAATGTCCATCCACGTAAAGAGCAAGTTACCTTTTTCAATAACCAGCTTATTTTCCAAACAATTAAAGAAACAGTATCAGAAGTATTACAGGAAAATAATATTACATTTCAGAATCTTTCCTGGAAAAGAACAGGATATGGGACAACACATTCATTTGCAGGGAAATTACTAAAACAAACAGTTTTAGACAAAGGGATATTCACAGTTAAAAATGATAGCCACTTTATTCA
>CAZRBN010000004.1:0-38437 GCA_964598355.1 uncultured Gammaproteobacteria bacterium | reverse complement strand
ACTTCGTGCTGAAACCTCAATTGAAGGGACATCTCCTCCTATACTGTCGACAATAACTTCTTCTTTCAACAGCTGCTGTTTTACCTTCTCTACTTGAGCTTCAGGCAAGTCAGACTTGGTAAAAGCAACAATAAAAGGAATTTGTGCATTTTTTAAAAGCTGAATAGATTCTTTTGTCTGAGGCATAACTCCATCATTTGCTGCAACGACCAAAATACCAATATCGGCAACTCTGGCACCTCTCCCTCTCATTGAAGAAAATGCTTCATGACCTGGGGTATCTATAAAGGTGATTTTCCTCTTTTCTCCTTCATGGAAAATCTCAACACTGGAAGCACCGATTTTTTGAGTAATACCACCATGTTCGCGATTAGCAATATTACTTTTTCGGATTGCGTCTAAAAGGGTAGTCTTCCCATGATCTACATGGCCTAAAACTGAAACAACTGGTGGAAATGTATTCGTCATAATTTTTGATTTTAAATTTGAAATCCTCCGACAAGCTCAGGAAAATTTTTGGTGAGCGGAGTTCTGCTAAGCAGAACATAGTCGAACCATGTATAAAACTCAAGAAGCTATCTGAAGAATAATGAAATTACACGAAAACTTTTCATAAACTTATGCTGCTACTACTTCTTCAACTTCTTCTTGGCTTTCTTCTGTACTTGAACTTGCTGATTCATTTTCTCGAATTTCAATTCTCCATCCTGTTAATTTGGAAGCAAGTCGAGCATTTTGTCCTTCTTTTCCAATCGCAATTGATAATTGATCTTTTGGAGCGACAACAAATGCTGTCCTACTTTCTTCATCAAGCGTAATACTTAAATCTTTGGCTGGTGATAACGCAGCTGTAATAAAAGCTTTGGTGTCTTCTTGCCATTGGATAATATCAATTTTTTCAAGTCCACCAAATTCCTGAATAATTGCCTGAACTCGCACTCCTTTTTGTCCAACACAACTTCCAACTGGATCGATACCTGATTGTGTCGAAGCAACCGCTACTTTTGATCTACTTCCTGCTTCTCTTGCTATTACTTTAATAACCACTGTTCCTTGAGCTATTTCAGGAACCTCACGCTTGAAAAGGCCTTCTAAAAGACCTGAAGAAGCCCGAGAAACAACTAATTCTTGGCCTCTAACGCCTTCTCGAATTTCAAGAATATAGAAAGAAAGTCTTTGATTTTGATGATATCTTTCAGAGGAAATTTGCTCTTGAGGAGGCATTATTGCTTCTGCTTTTCCTAAATCAACGATAACATTAGGACCCGCAAAGCGAAGGACTGTCCCATTCATAATTGTGCCAACTTTAGTTGAGAAGTCTGTTAAAATTGCTTCTTTTTCCTTTTCTCGTACTTTTTGTAAAATAACTTGTTTTGCTGTTTGTGCTGCAATTCGGCCAAAGCCCGGAGGGGTAACGTCTTCTCCAATATGATAAACTCTTGCTTCACCTGTACTTGGATTAAGCTTTACTGAGAATTCTTCTGCTTCAATTCCAGGGTGATCTTTGCGGTAAGCTGCAAGAATTGCTCCTTCAACTGTTTCTAAAATTACTTCAATACTCACTCCTCGCTCGGTGGCGACTTGGTTGAGTGCTAAATAAAATTCACTTCTTTGTACTGCTGGCATATGTAACAGTGAGTATATCAAATCCACGAGGTATCTTCAAGGCGGAAGAAAGTAGTATTGTAGAGCCAACCATGTTTAATTAAGCTGTAGAGGTAAAGAATGGTAGAGGTCTCTTGGGATTTTTTGCAAAACTTTATATGTGTCGTTATAGATCTTTGTTGTAAATGTAACCATTCCACTGTTCTCAAAAACTTTTCTACATACTTCTGTTTGCTTTGTAATAGCAAACATACCAGGTCCATTTGAAGAAGTTGCCAAAACATCAGCAAAACCTTCTTTTTTTAAAATAGAGACAGCTTTAGCAAGCCTTAGTATTTTAGGGTATGCGAAAGAGTCATTTTCGATACTACCCATCTCAAACCTGTATTCATATATCAAATCCCCCATGGCTTTAATAGATCCTTCAGCCATATCAGGCAAACAGTTGTGAAAAAACTTATACGCAATCTCTCGGCCATATTTTTGACCTGTTTTTTTATATTTATGCATATTTGTTATTTCTTTTTTCATTAAAGTATGAGCATCAGGATAGGTAAAGTTTTGAGGAACACCAATAACAACATCATACTCATCAGGAATATTCATGCTATACACAACAGTATTTTCTCCAGCAATAATCAACAAACCACCTTTATACATGCCACATGATGCAGACCCACCAACACATTGTACCGCGCTTAAATATTCATCACTTTCATCAATTTCTTCTCCATGATTCTGTGCTAAGTATTTCAGGAGATGTTTTTTAGGGATAGTATTGCCGTAAAGCTCGTTAATTGCACACGCTACTCCTGAAATGAGGCTACTGCTTGACCCCAAACCGCAATGGCGCAGAGGAACTTCTTCATCGACATCAACGGTAAGTCCATCATCGAACTGTAAAGCTGATTTCATGAGAGCAATAGTATGCTTAATTAACGTATGTCTTTTTGATCGTGGAGAAATTAAAACAGTATCTCTTGCTGTAAGCGATACTGTAATAGTTTTGAAAATACAAATACTAAAATTTACGGATCCGGGAGTATATTTTAGATTATTATTAGAAGCGATTTTACTTGGATCAAAAGACATTGCATAGAGTCTGCTTGGATATTTGATAACTACTTTTGAATATTGAGGAACAGCTTTAGGTACTTGAATAAGCAACTTATTAAAAATTGTTCCGACTCGAAAAGGTTTAAAATTAGTCTTTAGTGACTCTACTTTTTTCTTATAAGCCATAGATATCCTGACAATGCGTGTAGAGGATAAAGGCCACTCATAGGATGTGGGTAATAAATGAGTAAGCCTTAAGTGAGATCAGTAAGAACTTTTAATTTTTCAATATCTTGAATTGTTAGAAAATGATCCTTTTGTGAAATAATTCCTTCCTTTTGTAATTTCTCTAACTCCAGGCTTGTAGTTTCGCGTGTGAACCCAACCATATCTGCAATTTCTTGATGCGTAAAAGGAACTTGAAGCATTATAGTTTTCCCTTCTTTTTCCCCCAAATTTTCTGCAAGAAAAATAAGAATATTTCCTACTTTTTCACTAGCATTGCCTAGCAATGCTGCCTCTAACCTTTGAGATGCTTCACTTAATCTTTTTAACGTCTTACTCATATAAAAAAATAGTGGTTCTGGATTTTGCTTGAGAAAATAGAGAAAATCTTCTTTAGGAGCACGAAAAAGAGCACTATCTGTTAAAGCTTGGTACGAAGATACTGTTGTTGTATTATTCATTACCCATTGCATTGGGAAAATATGATAAGGCTTAAGTAAATTTACTGTCAGTTCTCTTCCATTTTTTGCTGTTATATAGCTTCGAACATATCCATTTTTAATAAAAAAAACTCCGGAAGGAACAGTATTGGGATATAGAATAATTTCTCGCTTGCGAAAATGGTACAGCGGATAATTTGTAAAAAAATTGTAAATAAGAGAATTACTATCTTCTTTCAGATAGCGCTAGTATAAGCTTACATCCAAGATAAAACAAGTGAATTTGTATTTTTCTTACCTTTTTCTCACATTATCTTACATTACTTTGTAATCAAGATTACAGCCTTCACCTTACTTGAAATGTATCCTAACAAGCAGACAGCTATGGCAGGAATCAACACCCGGTTTCGGGATAATTTACAGAATTTTTTAGATATGCCTGGAGAAAAGATTATCTTATATACAAGACAACATTATCTTTGTCTTTTTCCCCCACTTCTCTCTCTTTTTCTCTTTGTTGGACCTTTTTTCTGTATATCATTTTTCCTTTTAGTTATGCTTAGTCAACTGTATTTCTTAACACCTCTCGTCCTTTTTCTTGTTGCATTCCTTTTAAATGCTATAACAAAAATAGTTATTGATTGGTATTTCCATCTCTATGTGATAACAACACATAAATTAATGGAAGTTTTTTATTCGCCATTTTTCCTCTACAAAACAAATACTATTCTTCTTGATCAGGTACGATGCACGGAAATTGATGAAGACAAACATGGGGTATTTGAAGGAGTTTTTGATTTTGGCAATATAACCCTTACTTTTGATAGGCCAACACACTCAGAGGAATTTATTCTCTACCATATCAGTAATCCAACTCGTACAGCAGCGATATTGAGTAGGTTTTTAATTACCGATGACAACGGTAAAAATTCACGTTTTTCTCAAGTAACCAAACCAACTTTTTTTGGAAGGAGAACATCCTATGCTTAATATCCTTTTGGTGAAAACGACTATATTATTTATTTTTTGTCTTTTGCTTTTTCTTATTGCCATCTATAACATCCTTTACATAAGACAACTTCAGAAAGCAAAATTGGCCTTTACACTGGAGTTGCCATTCTTAACTACAATTCTAGTAAAAATGGGCTTAGGAGTGACTTTTTTTTCTCTTCTCTTTACTTTGTGGATGTTTTTGCGGACTTTCTAAAACCAACCTTTTTTACCTTTTTCACCTTCAAATTCTTTGAGGAGGTCCTTTTGACGAGCAGTCAGATTTTTTGGAATAACCACTTTCACCCTCATATAATGGTCTCCTCGACCTGACCCCTGTAGATGAGCGACACCTTTCCCTTTAAGACGAATCAGAGAATTGGGTTGAGTACCTGAAGGAATCCTTACTGTCACTTTTCCATCAATTGTTTCAACTGTGTATTCAGTACCTAATGCTGCTTGAGGAAAAGAAATTTCTTCATCTGTAACAATGTCGTATCCTTCTCTATGGTATCGTTGATGAGGTCGGACCTCAATAACGACATCATACTCCTGAAACCGTATACGCGAGCCTGTATCTACCCCCGCTGGAATCTTAATTGACTGCTGTTTACCATCTATTGTCACTTTTTTTGTAACGCCCTTTACAGATTCCATAAAGTCTATTTCTATGGAATAGACAGGACGACGCTGTTGTCTTCCAAATGGCGAAGCTCCTCCAAAAAATTGCTCAAAAATGTCAAAGGGATCATTAAAACCCCCAAAATCAAAACCTGCAGACCCCCCATTGGTTGTATAGGTGTAGGTAAATGGCCCACCTTGGCCCCCAAAGCCTCCAGCAAATGGATTACCTCCACCCATTCCACCTTGCTCAAATGCAGCTGCACCAAATTGATCGTAGGTCTGTCTTTTTTGAGCATCAGATAATACCTCGTATGCCTTGGTTACTTCTTTAAATTTTTCCTCGGCTTCTTTGGTTTTATTTCTATCCGGATGAAACTGAAGAGCAAGCTTGCGATATGCAGTCTTAATCTCCTGATCAGTTGCAGTTTTACTAACACCTAGAATTTGGTAATAATCATTATTTGGCATATTGTTTGAGCTTCTAGTTATCAGCTTCTAGCTTAAAATTGTAAGCTGGAAACTAGTAACTGAAAGCTGTGGTTATTATACTAAAAATGCGCGTATACGCGCACAGTTTGCTATCATTCCCAACTTTGTTTCAGGATCTATGTACTTATCTATAATAGATTCCCGATCAAGTCGGGAATGACAAGAAGGTTAACTTATCACTTCTCCTTCTTGTGCGTCATCTTTTTTATTTTTGGTTGAGTCTTCAGTCTTACCTTCTTCTTCATTTTTCTCAATTTCAGGCTCTGTTGTTGCTTGTTGACCCTGCTGATATGCTGCTTGACCAATCTTTGAAAGTGTTTCTGACAAATCTTTTGTCTTTGTTTCCAACTCTTCTTTACTTCCAGAATCCAAAATATCTTTCAAGTCTTTAATCTTGCCTTCTACTTCAGTCTTTACATCTGCTGGGACTTTATCTCCACCATCTTTGAGTGCCTTTTCAGCAGTAAAGATAAGCGAATCTGCATGATTTCGAGCTTCTATCTTTTCTTTTTTCTCAGCATCTTCCTGGGCATGCAGCTCTGCTTCCTTGGTCATCTTCTCTACTTCGTCTTTGGAAAGACCTGTAGATCCCGTAATTTTAATAGACTGTTCTTTACCAGATGCTTTATCTTTTGCCTTTACTGAAAGAATACCAGATGCGTCGATATCAAAAGTAACTTCAACTTGGGGCACACCTCGAGGAGCAGGTGGAATTCCATCCAGAATAAACCTTCCCAAGGATTTATTATCTGCTGCCATTGGTCTCTCTCCTTGCAGCACATTAATTTCAACTTGCGTCTGATTATCTGCAGCTGTTGAGAATACTTGAGACTTACTGGTTGGAATAGTTGTATTTCGTGGAATAAGCGGTGTTGCAACACTTCCCAAGGTCTCAAGACCCAACGTTAAGGGAGTCACATCCAAAAGTAATACGTCTGTTACTTCTCCACCTAACACACCACCTTGAATTGCTGCTCCAATTGCCACAACCTCATCTGGGTTAACCGACTTATTTGGCTCCTTGCCAAAGAATTTAGTCACAGTTTCAATAACCTTTGGCATTCTGGTCATTCCGCCTACCAAAACAACCTCATCGATATCTGAAACAGCTTTCTTTGCATCAGCAAGTGCTTTCTTAACTGGCTCTAAGGTCTTCTGAACCAATTCATCAACAATCATCTCAAGCTTTGCCCGAGTAAGAGTCATTGTAAGATGCAGTGGGCCATTTGGACCAACAGTGATAAATGGCTGATTAATTTGTGCTTCTTGTGCAGAAGATAATTCGATTTTTGCTTTTTCTGCTGATTCGCGAAGTCTCTGAAGAGCTTGTGGGTCTTGTTTTAAATCAATATTATTTTCCTTTTTAAATTCATCGGCCAAATAATTAACAATTTTCTGGTCAAAATCATCTCCACCAAGGTGGGTGTCTCCATTGGTTGATTTCACTTCATAGACACCTTCACCAAGCTCAAGAATTGAGATATCAAATGTTCCTCCACCCAAATCATAGACTGCAATTGTATGTGCATTCTTTTTATCCAGACCATACGCAAGTGCTGCTGCAGTTGGTTCGTTGATAATTCTTAAGACTTCCAAACCAGCAATCTCTCCAGCCTGCTTTGTTGCTTGTCTTTCTGCATCGTCAAAGTATGCTGGTACTGTAATAACTGCTTGAGTCACCTTATCTCCCAAGTAGGATTCAGCATCAGCTTTAATTTTTTGGAGTACCATTGCGGAAATTTCTTGTGGTGTGTATTCTTTACCATCAACTTCCACAACTGCCATATCATCACGACCTGCTTTAACCGTATATGGAAGCCATTTCACATCATATTGCACTGATGCATCATGGTACTTACGACCCATAAGACGCTTTACAGAGAATATAGTCTCTTTTGGCTTAAGCACAATCTGTCTCTTTGCCACATCTCCAACAACGTGCGTTTTTGGATCCACAACAGATGGAATAACATTGCGACCTTCGGCAGAATGGATAACTTTTGGTTGTCCACCTTCCATAACAGCAACTGCTGAATTTGTTGTTCCTAAATCAATACCTATTATTTTTCCCATATATTTGTTTTTCTTTCTTTATTGTTCGAGCGAGTGAAATGAGTCGAGAACTTCTCGATTCGACTCACTCGAAGAATAAAACTTATTTATTTGCCAACAACGACTTGCGCGCTTCTGAGTACTTGATCAAACAGTGTATATCCTGCTCGTACTTCTTCCAAAACTTTATTCTCTTCACCTTCCGCTGTTGTCACACATTCCATAGTATGAGGATTAAAGTCCTCACCAACTGTTTTTATCCTTTTTATACCTTCTTGCTCTAATGCTTGAAGAAACTGTTGCACAGTCAACACAAAATTTTGATCTTTTGTATGTTTCTCTGCAAGCATTAGTGTATCGAGAATCGGCAAGAATTTCAAGATCAAATCTTTATTTGAAAACCGTGCCCATTCCCGTTTCTCATCCTGTGTTCTCCTTTGCAGATTTTGATAATCAGCAAGTGCTCTTTTGTACTTATCTTCTAATTCTTGTACTTTTTGTAAAAGATCTTCTTTTTCCCCTTCTTCTTTTGGCTCCTCTGACTCTTTCGTCTCCTTTGGAACCTCATCTACATCTAGTATCTCTTCTTCATTTTTATCTCGTCTTTTATCGTCCATATATACATACTACTAACTATTATTTCGCTTCGCGAAACTTACCATCCCTTTGCAATTTCTTCAATTAAGTCGCCAAAATATCTTACAACTGGAACAACTGACGTATATGCAAGTCTCGTAGGACCCAAAACACCAATCTCACCTGTTTCATTCAGAGGAGTATGGAACCTAGTAAAAACAAATCCGTACGGACCCAATAATCTTGGTGCTAAATCTTCTCCGACTAATACATGAATATCTTCTTCATCTTGTGAAAGAGCACAAATTGTCTTAAATGTGTCAAATTCATCAAGAGCTATGAGCAGATTTTTCGTAATATCTATATCGTAAAATTCCGGCATATCCAGAATATTTGCATAACCTGCTGCATACACCTCACCTGTCTGTGTGGTTGCAACAGCCAGTGTCTTAGTTTTTTCAGCAAGAGATCGAACTGCTTCTTTTAAAAATCGTGATTCTTGTTCACGATAATCCCATACACGTTCTTTGAGTGCGACTTCTTCTGCAACAGATAATTCTTTCTCTTTCATAAGTTGCTTTACATAAAATTTCATACCTTGAGGAGTTGGGATACGACCTGCAGATGTATGTGGTTTTTTGAGGTAACCAAGCTCAGTCAGAATAACCATTTCATTTCTAATAGTGGCAGGACTTGCTGATAAATTATGTTTTTTTTCAAGAGTTTCTGAGCCAACAGGCTCTGCTGTTTCTATATATTCTTCAATAAGACTTTTGAGGATTTGAATTTGTCTTTGTGTCAAGTCATTCATATTCCGAATTGATGATGCACCGGATAGTGCGTCATTAGCACTAATATAACAACACTGCTAATAGTTGTCAAGACCTTATTTAACAAATACCTTTGATATGATAAAATACCCTCACTACAGGTTTGACAGGAGTGCTATAATATATGTGTTACATAGAAAACTATTGGACATTGAAAGGTAGGTGAAATAAATGGCAGTAGCAGAACAAGCAGGAGAAAGAAAAATAGCAAGTAAACGCAGCAAGAGAAGAAGTCCTCTTACCAATAAACAATTCTGGGCGGTGAACCCACGTTTAGAAATTGATAATCCAACTCTTGAAGTTAATAAATTCCCTCTTTACCCATTCCTTAGAAGAATTTTTGGAGAAAAATAAATATTTGTCAACTTTTTAAGTCTTGACAAGCTAAGAGTATCTTTCTATTCTTATAGTAATCTTTCGGGGTTAGGTGTAAGTCCTTATCGGTGGTACACTCCACGAGTTCTGAGAAGAACACGAACTGGTGAAACTCCAGTAGCGGCCGTACAGTCGGAATCGAGCTCTGCTCGACTATGCGATAGCATAGAATAAGAAAGAAAAAGAACTAGTATTGAGTTTATTATTCGTGGTTTTTACCATGAACTATGAACCCATTCACTATAATCTTTTTGCACCCAAAGAGGTGCTTTTTTTATGGAAAAATTAAAAACATTTGGACCACTTTTCGTCATTGCTGCAGCACTCCTGTGGAGTGTGGATGGACTACTTCGAATAAGTTTGTACTCTCTTCCTCCAACTGTTGTTGTTTTCTACGAGCATTTTCTAGGAGCCGTTGCTCTATTACCTTTGGGATTTTTATGGATGAAGGATATAAAAAAGATGACAAAAAGAGATTGGATTGCTATTGCAATCGTCGCTCTTTTTTCCGGAGCACTTGGCACAATTTTTTATACAGCAGCGCTCCAAAAAATTAACTACATTCCGTATTCAGTAGTAGTCCTCCTCCAACAACAACTCCAACCCATTTGGGCTATAGCAACAGCAGCACTGTTACTCAAAGAAAAGATTACAAAAAGATTTTTTGTGTGGGGTGCAGTAGCATTAGTAGCAGCATATGCTATTACATTCAAGGATCTGCACGTTAATATTGCTACAGGTACAGGAACAATAATTGCAGCTATTTTGGCTTTATCAGCTGGCCTTATGTGGGGATCTTCAACAGCTATCAGTAAGTATGTTTTAAATAAAGTTCATTTTCTCACAGGTACAGCTCTAAGATTTTATTTTGCTCCTGTCTTTGCTTTTCTTTTTATTCTAGGGCAACACCAAACACATGCACTTTTTACACTCAGCCCAACCCAATGGCTTACTCTTTTGCTCATCACCTTTTCAACAGGACTTGTCGCACTTTCTCTCTATTATTTTGGCCTCAAACATACTCCAGCTCGCGTAACAACACTGTGTGAGTTAGTTTGGCCAGCATCAGCTGTTGCTATTGATTATTTTGGATTTCATAAAACCCTCTCTTTCACCCAAATTGGAGGCATTATTCTTTTACTGACTGCTATCTGGCAGGTAACCAAATTTAGAAAATAATATGTTAGTATCAGAACACTTTCTTGATGGCTACAGACTCCCTCTTTACAAAGTCATGGAAAATGAATACTATGATCACCCCCGGCGAAAACTCCAAATACCAGACAAACAAACTGCTAATATGTTTTGGCAGACAGAACAGCCAACTACTGTTGCTATCACAACAATTCTTCCAGAATTCAAAAAATTACATGCTCAAGATATTGCTCGATTTATTCCCAAAAGAGAATGGTTTATAACAGAAGATGGACAGCATTCTCATGCTGATAGCCTTCATGGATTACCTCACGAATCCCGAGTTGGTCTGTATAGCCATATAATCGCCCAAACAGAAGGACTCTCCGCTAAACAATCAACCATTCTTCTTGCTGCTTCATTGATCCACGATACCCAACGGGAGGATGATCGAGTCGACCCTAATCATGGAAAAAGAGCTGCTCTCTGGTTTAAGCAAAACCCAACTGTTTTGGAAGATAGAGGAATTTTTCTAAGTCAACAAGATTTCACAGCAGTCCGAGTACTATGTCGGTATCACGAAGTACCTTATGAAACAGTACCACAGCCTATCCGTGACAGGTATGGTTCTCTTTTACAGCTTTTTATGGTAGCAGATGCTTTAGATAGATATAGAACCCCTAACAAAGAATGGTGGCCTGATAGCAAATACTTTTCCTATAATCCGGGTATCCAAAAACTTTTTGAGAAACTTATGCCATTTGCCAAGTATCTTACTCTTCATAATGAGTATGAAAGAATTCACCAAGACACAGATGTAAAAGCATCGCTTATTACAACAGGAAGAATTGTTGGAATGGTTGAGACACCACTTGATCAAGCACTACGGTATATAGCACCATTGAGCATACGAAGATCTTTTCCATTTAGCGGTGTGTAAAGTATTCTCTTGCTTCTTTTTCATCCTGTTTCATCTGGGTGATTAACCTTTCTGCACTATCAAATTTTTTGTTGCCTCGCATCTTCTTTAGGAGTTTTACGGTGAGCGTTTTTCCATAGAGATTTTCTTTAAAATCCAAAAGCCAACTTTCTGCCTTGTAGTCTGTTTTGTTAAATGTTTTTGCCTGACCAATGAATGTAAGCGCAGGGTGCCATACTACAACACTACTTCTCGACTCGCTATGTCCGCTCGAAGAAGAAGTAACTTTTACCTGCGATACATATACTCCTTCCTCAATGTTCTTATGGAGGAACATATTAGCCGTTGGATACCCTAATTCCCGTCCTCTTTTATCTCCTTGTCGTACTTTTCCCCAAAAGGTTTGCATAGCACTTATTCTACCACGAATGCTATACTCAAAGCATGGAAACACAAGCTGAGAAAATAGCAAAAAAACACCCATGGCCTCTTCTGCTTTTTGGAATTATTTTTTTTGGAGTTGTGGGATATTTGGTAGTTACTTTTTCTCCTAACTTTGTGATACCATTTCAATCCGTACGGATTTCTTTGCTTATCCCATTCTTCATTTTGCTTTTTGCAAGTATATATTTGCTTGTCGCGTACTTTACACTAAGCTCATTGCAAGGACTTATCTTTTCTGGAGCTGCAATTGTTTATCTGCTCATGCGATACTTTGGCATTACTCACTTACTCTTTGGCATGCTCCTTCTTGCAATTGTCGTAAGTCTGGAATTTGCAGTATATAAGAAAAAGTAGAAAAGGTTTTAGCGTTCCTTTTCTGAAAAAACAGGTCCTAAATCATAAGACCGGAAGAGATCGTTCATTGCAGCTTTTTCTTCTGGAGTAGAATTTTTAGTTCTTTTTGCAAATCGTGCAGCACTTTCTCTTCGAATAAGGTCATAATACCTTTCATGCCCTGCGCGTATTCCATCATCTGATAAAGGTGCCATGTCAGGCACAGGAGCAACTTGGTCACATCCTGCAGATAGAGTCCCAATCGCTCACTTGTGGATTATTGCTTGTATCTAGGCTATACGACGCAACACTATAATCTCTAACCTTAGTTGGACCTTGACCAAAGACAATCCATTTATTGCCTCATGTGAGGTTTTTGTCCAAAACGACAATTGTTCCTCTATCTAAAAGTTGATGAGCTGCTTTTCTTCTAAACATCCTTCGAAACATATGGCGGAATTACAGGTTGCTTCCTTTATCTTGTCACTGATGTATCTTCTTTGAATTTACTTATACTTATCTTGTTTAGCCTTGACCACTCTGGTACAATAACTACAGCTTTCAGTTACTCGTTTCTCGCTCTCACTTGTAGAACAAAAAGCTGATAACTAGGAGCTAACATTATGGCAAAATTTTATATTACAACAGCAATTCCGTATGTTAACGCAAAACCTCATGTAGGTCACGCGCTGGAATTTGTTCAGGCAGATGTGATTGCGCGCTATCATCGAATTTTAGGTGACGAAGTAACGCTTCTTTCTGGTGGAGATGAGAATGCTTTAAAAAATGTTCAGGCTGCAGAAAAAGCAGAATTACCTGTACAAAAATTTGTTGACCAAAACAGTATTCTTTTTTCAGAATTAGCAACAAAGCTTAATATCCAATTTGATATCTTTCAAAAAGGAAGCAGTCAACAGCATTACGAAGCATCACAGAAATTATGGGAACTTTGCGATGCAAACGGAGATATTTATAAGAAAACCTATACGGGCCTTTACTGTGTTGGATGTGAGCAATTCTACGAACCCGAAGAGTTGAATGAGAATGGTGAGTGTTTCGAACATCCTGGTAAACCTTTAGAGCAAGTCTCTGAAGAAAATTACTTTTTCAGACTTTCAAAATATCAAGATGAGTTGATCAAGCTTTTGGAGTCCAATACAGTAACTATTGTTCCACAAACCAGAAAAAATGAAGCACTCTCTTTTTTAAAGAAAAACACCTTGCAGGATATTAGTATTTCCAGATCTAATCAACGAGCAAAGGATTGGGGCGTCCCTGTACCAGGAGACAACAGCCAAAGAATGTATGTATGGTTTGACGCATTAAATATTTATCAAAGTGGGGTTGGATTTGGCTGGGACGAAGAGAAATACAAAAAGTGGTGGCCTGCAGATGTGCATGTGATAGGAAAAGGAATCCTAAGATTCCATGCTATCTATTGGCCTGCTTTCTTGCTTTCTGCAAAATTACCTTTACCAAAATCTCTTTTTGTTCATGGATATTTTACGGTAAATGGACAAAAGATGAGCAAAACGCTGGGCAATGTTATTGATCCTATTGAGATAGTTGCAACATACGGTGTTGATGCATTCAGATATTACATTTTGCGAGATATTAATCCTACGAGAGATGGGGATTTTTCAGAATCACGACTCAAAGAAGTCTATAATGCTGACTTGGCAAATGGACTAGGAAATTTGATTTCTCGAATTGCCAAACTTTGTGAATCAGCAAACTATATCCAGATGGGATCAAGAGACAGAACATCTGCTCATTTAGTGGAAATTGATGAGTATACAAAAGCAATCAATGAATTCCGATTCCACGACGGCCTTGCTTTTGTGTGGAAAAAAGTGACAGAGCTCAATCAATTTATTGATACAGAAAAGCCTTGGGAGTTAGTAAAAAATCAAGACAGAAGGATCAAAGGAGTCCTTGCTCATGCCGTTGATGGATTGCAAGAAATTGGCGGACTTTTGGAGCCTTTTTTACCAGCTACCGCTAACGCAATTGAAGAACAATTTAAAGGACCTGAAATAAAAGCACAAAAACCTCTATTTCCGAGAATTTCCTAATCTGCTATTCTTAGGTCACCTATATGATTGACGTTCATTGCCATCTTAATTTCCACGCCTATGAGAAAAATTATGATGAGTTAATACAAGAAGCAAACGATGCAGGGGTTACTTACATTATTAACACCGGAACAAAAATTGACTCAAGCGAAAAAGCAGTTGAACTTGCACAAAACTACGAACATTTGTATGCCATAATTGGAGTACATCCACATCATGCAGATAAAAAGGATCTTGCTGAGGGTACAAAGGAGACAAAAGAGCTAAAGGGAGATGAGTGGCTGAAGAAACTGGAAATATTAGCAAAACAACCAAAAGTTGTGGGTATTGGAGAGATTGGGCTAGACTACTATCGGTATCAATCCAATGGTATTGTTGATGTACCTTTACAGAAAGAAGTCTTTGAAGCCCAGCTTGAGCTTGCACATAGACTAAACCTTCCTATTCAAATTCATAATCGCCATGCAGGAAAAGATATTTTGGAGATATTACGTCATCATAAAAATCTTTTGAAAACTGATTATCCAGGTATGTTTCACTGTTTTGCGGGAGATATGGAAATTCTTAAAGGCGCACTCGATTTAGGATTTATGATAGGTTTTGATGGTAATAGTACCTATCCCGGTCTTGCACCTGGTGAAACCGTTTCACTACCGGATATTGCAAAAGCAACACCACTAGATAGGATAGTAACCGAGACGGATAGTCCATTTCTTACTCCTATTCCGTTTCGGAGAACCCAAAATAAACCTAGCTATGTTATAATAATTGGTGAATTTTTAGCAAAACTTAAGGGTATTTCCTTTGAGGAAATGGATCAACAAACAGAAGAAAATGCTAAAAGATTATTGCACTTGCCGTAATTATTAAATTGTTACCTTGCTCTAACAGGAGAGGAAGAATAATTTAACAATTTAGGAATAAAATAATGTACAACCATGACTAATTTTTTTCAAACTATTTTTTCCCGCTATCCTATAAAGACAAGGCGTACGCTTGAACTTATTCCTGGTCTTATGTCCTGGACTCTTATTCTTTTTCCTTTATGGGGTGGACTATTCTTCCCAGCAGCACTTGCATACTTTATTTTATTTTTTGATGTCTATTGGCTCTACAAGTCTCTGTCTCTCACAACAACCGCATTTATTTCCTCAGGTAAAATAAGGACAGCTGAAAAACAAAAATGGATAGAAAAAGCACAAGAGACTCCTCATCTTGACAAAATGAGCCACATTTTGGTTATTCCGAATTATAAAGAGCGGGTACATAAATTACGGGAAACAATCCAATCCATTGCCCACCAGACTTTTCCAACGAAAAGAATCTATGTTGTTTTGGCAATGGAAGAACGTGAAGCTGATGCAAAAGAAAAAGCAGAGAGTCTTATTAAAGAATTCAAACCAACTTTCGGAGATATTTTTGCCAGTTATCATCCTGATATTCCAGGAGAAGTGAAAGGCAAATCTTCCAATGAAAGTTTTGGTGCAAAACTTGCATATCAAAAACTTGTTGAAACAAAAAAAATTGATATTAACTTTGCAACTATCTCATCTGTTGATGCTGATTCTATTTTTGATAAACAATATTTTGCCTATCTTTCCTATAAATTCCTCACCGATCCCAAGCCTTTTAATAAATTCTGGCAATCAGCAAACGTGAACTATAATAATTTCTGGAGTGTCCCTGCACCTATTCGAATTCTTTCTTTCTTTGGATCTCTTTGGCGAACAGCGCTTCTTATTCAAGGAGATAGACTGGTTTCTAACTCAACCTACTCTCTTTCTCTCAAGATGCTTCATAAAATAGGATTTTGGGATACTGATGTTATTCCTGAAGATTACCGGATTTTCTTTAAAGCTTTCTATAAATTACAAGGACAGGTCTGGGTTGAGCCAATTTTCCTTAAAACTTCTATGGATGCACCACTTTCTAATGGCTACTGGAATAGTTTGTTAAATAAATATGATCAGGAAAGACGCTGGTCATGGGGAGTATCTGATGATCCTTTATTTATTACCTGGTGGTTTACTGTCCCAGGAGTTCCTTTTTTCAGAAAGACCCTTATGCTCTACCATGTGTTACTGGATCATTTCTTGTGGCCTGTTAACTGGTTCATTATTACGATTGCTGCAAATATCATTCCTTTTGTAAATCCAATTTTTGCCCGGACAACGCTTGGATATAAATTACCAAGTCTTGCCGGACTTATTCTTACCTTCTGTCTTTTCTCAACACTCCTTATGATAGGTATTGATTTTAGAAATAGACCCCATGCAAAAGGAGTTTCAAAAATGAAATATTTCCTCTTCCCCCTAGAATTTATGCTGTTACCAATCGCTGGGTTTTTCCTTTCTACTCTTCCCGCTCTTATCTCTCACACCCAACTTATGTTGGGGAAAAGAATAGAGTATAAAGTGACTGAGAAGCTATAAACTAGTAGTAAGTAACACGTATATTCCTCATACCCAAAATGAAGGCAAACTAGACTTGCCAAGCCAATTCTACCGTGAGATACTAAAAGTATGCTAGCAATGCTACGGAAGTTACAGCAATCAAAAGATTTTTGGTTTGTCCTGACAACTTCAGTCCTTTTCTTCTTCATGAGGTTTCCCTCCTTTTTCGAACCCTACTGGTATGGGGATGAAGGTATTTATGAAATCCTAGGGTTTGGTATAAGACATGGAAGACTACTCTATCGAGATATTTGGGATAACAAACCACCTCTGTTATACCTTATCTATGCACTTTTTAATGGAGACCAAATGCCTGTCAGATTTTTTTCTTTTCTCGTAGGCCTTCTTGCAGTTATTGTATTTTTCTTTCTAACAAAAAAACTCTTTAAAAAACCAGTTGCACAGTACGCAACTACATTTCTTTTTGCTCTTCTTTTAGGTCTCCCATTTCTTGAAGGGAATATTGCAAATGCTGAAAATTTCATGATTCTACCTTCAGTGCTCGGAGCATTATTCGTTATACATTATACTGAAGAAAAAAAAGGGCAGATACAACAATATCTTTTCTTGGCACTTGCTGGACTACTTTTAGGAATTTCTTTTCTTACAAAAATTGTTGCGATATTTGACCTTTCTGCTTTTTGGTTTTTCCTTTTTATTATTACCTTCCAAATAAATTCACTATCAAAATTACTCAAACAAACAACTACCTATACACTACTACTTGTAACAACATTCTTTATTCCGCTTCTTTTTACCATTATATTTTTTGCAACACATGGATCGTTAAAAATGTTCTTTCAATCTGCATTTTTCAGCAATGTTGGATATGTAAATTACGGAAATCAATTTATTATTCCACAAGGACTATTACTTGTAAAATTACTTCTTTTGGCAGGTGTTTGTGTATTCCTCCTTTTTAGACGAAACACGTTTTCAAAAACACAACTTTTTGTATATACTTGGCTCACATTTTCTCTCTTCAGCGCATTATTTTCTCAAAGACCATACACGCATTATGTTTTGGTTTTGCTTGCAAGTTTTTGTTTATTTGTCGGACTTCTATTTGAAGAAGCAAAGCAAAGAATATTGCATGCAATACTACTTTTTGCCTTATTCATTTTTATGGCAAAAAACTTCTGGTATTATGACAAACCATTTGCTTACTATACTAACTTTCTCTCATATATAACTAACAACAAAACAACTCAAGAGTATCAACAATTTTTTGACAAAGTTACGCCGAGAGATTATGAAATAGCTGCGTATTTGCAAAATGTTCGAAAACATAACGAACCAATCTTTATTTGGGGTAACAGTGCACAAATCTATAAACTTACTGGCACGCTTCCTCCGGGACGATATACTGTTGCGTATCACGTGACAACCAGTCAAAGTACACTAAAGGAGACACAGACTGCACTTATACAAACAATGCCAAAGTATGTTATCATTCTTCAAAATGCAGTAGATATGCCCTATACATTGACGCATTACAAACTTAAAGTGACATTTGATAATGCCATTATTTATGAGAGGACTTATTAAACAACTTCAAACAGATAACATAGCTTGGTGGAGCTTTTTGATAAGCTTTTCTCTTATTCTTTTGGTTATAGCTGGTATTCTTATTCTCTACAGCCAATTATCTCCCTTTTTGCCTCTCTATAATCATCAACCATGGGGATACCAACGGCTTGGGAAAACATATGAAATTTTTGTTCCTATCCTTTTGGCTATAACACTCATTACAACAAATATCTTTTTGGGTAAAAATATACTCAAGAAAAATCATCTTTTGGCAAGATTTATTTTTGTAACAAATGTCGCTATCTCCTTTTTTGTCCTTATTTTTATTATGAGAATTTTTCAGGTAACTCTATGACGCCTCTTTTTATTATTATTCCCTTTCTTATTGCATTTGTTAGTACCGCAATCAGTACACCTCTGCTTATTCCATTGATTAAAAAATTTGGCTACGTAGATGATCCAAAGACGCATCAACATCCAGCAATGCTACATACTATACCAATCCCACGGGCAGGTGGTGTTCCACTTTTTTTGGGTATTTTTATTGGAGGCTTATTCTCTTTACCTTTTGACAGAGTAACTATTTCCCTTTTTGTTGCTTCTCTTCTCGCACTTATTGTCGGAACTCTTGATGACAAATATGATATTTCTCGATATCTACGATTTGGTGTGAATATTGTCTGCGCTCTGATTGTCGTCAGCGCTGGAATTGGCATCCCATTTGTAACCAATCCATTTGGTGGAATCTTCCATTTAGATTTTCTGAAAATTACTTTTTCCTTTTTTGGCATGCATACTCTCTATCTTTTTTCTGACATACTAGCACTTCTCTGGATTGTCTGGGCCATGAATATGCTTAATTGGAGTAAGGGTGTTGATGGGCAAATGCCAGGGGTTGTTGCTATTTCGGCGATTGTCATAGGATTACTAAGTCTTCGATTTGCCTTACTTGACTCCCATACTGTCTTGGCAGCAAAATTATCCTTTCTGATTGCCGGAGCATCATTAGGGTTTCTCATTTATAACTTTCACCCAGCAAAAATATTTCCTGGGTATGGAGCCACATCCATATATCTGCTTTTGAGTGTTGTCGCTATTTTATCAGGAGCAAAACTTGCAACTGCAATTCTTGTAATGGGTGTACCGATGGCTGATGGATTATTTACTGTCATCAGAAGAATAGCCTCTGGGAAATCGCCTTTTTGGCATGATAATTTGCATTTGCATCATCAATTGCTTCGTCTTGGGTATTCGCAAAGAAGCATTGCCTTGTTTTACTATATTGTTTCTGCTATATTAGGCGCAGTATCCTTAACATTATCAAGCACGGGAAAGCTTTTTGCGATACTGATGCTTTTAGCAATTGCTGGCGGAGGATTGGTATTTTTATATAAAACACTCCAAGGCGATGAAGAAAAAACTTTTTAAAACACTAAAACTCTTACGACCAAAGCAATGGATTAAAAACTTTGCAATTTTTGCTGCTCTTATTTTTTCAGATCAATTATTTGACCCAAACCTCTTAACAAGATCTATCATGGGATTTCTGGTTTTTTGTGGACTTTCATCTGCAATTTATGTTGTTAATGATATTTTTGATATTGAAAAAGATAGAATTCATCCCTTTAAGAGATTTCGACCTTTAGCACGTGGGGATCTATCAATAACGTATGCTATTGCACTTGCTCTTATCCTTGTTGCTTTGTCACTTATTCTTGCAATATACATCTCTCCTGGTTTCCTCCTCTTAGTGTTGGTGTATTTGCTTCTCCAGCTTTCTTATTCCATGTTCTTGAAGAATGTGACGGTTGTAGATATTTTAGCTCTTGCTGCAGGATACATGCTGAGGGTCTATGCTGGGGAATTGGCTACTGGATACCATATCTCTGTCTGGTTGGTTCTGACAACGGTAGCTCTTTCTCTCTTTCTTGCTATCGGTAAAAGAAAATCAGAATTAACTCTTATTTCACATATGCCTGGTACACAAATAGAAGCAACGCGCAAAACATTATCACATTATTCTGAATCACTCCTGAACGTGTATGCATCTATTTTTGCTACTTCAACATATATTTTCTATTCACTTTTTACCTTTTTTGAAAATCCACAAGGACTTCGTATTGGGGCAAATATTCTTCTCCCTGATTTTCTTCCAGCATCATTCCAGAGAAAATGGCTTATGATTACCATTGTTCCTGTAGTATATGGAATCATGAGGTATCTACAGGATATTTATGAAAAGCATGAAGGAGAAAGCCCAGAAAAAGTACTGCTTTCTGATATTCCTCTTTTAACAACTGTTATTATCTGGGCATTCCTAGTTATTGGCATTATCTACTTCTTAGGAGGATAGAATAGAATTTCTAATTACTGACTTGTTTATTGTTTCTTGGCATATGAGGCATTGACCCATCCCAAAGCTCCACTTGCTAATTTTATCTGATACCACCCATCTTGTTCTGTTGTTAATTCATAGATTTCTCCAGGTTTCACTTGTGCTGATTCACTTCCTGCCAAAGATGGTTCGGATCGCACCCGTAAAAAGCCTGTCGGGGTATTTAAAATCATAACTTTTTGTTTTTGAGGAGGAGTAAGTGCAGCATTATCAAAAATTGCTGCTGAAGTTGCATCAGGAGGAATGATAGCAAGTGAGACTACTGCATTAAGCTGATATCCAGCATGTGTTTGGATATGAACTGTTTTGGACTTATATCCTGGTTTGGATAACACTAAGTCATGGTCCGATTCAGTAATATTTTTTAACAATACCGGTGTACTACCAGAATCATTTTTATCAACATTTAACAAAGCGTCTGAAGGAAAAGAAGATACAAATAACTGTACTGCATTTTTATCAGAAAGAGGAGTAAGATTAACTACAAAACCACTAGATAAAGCACCTACGCCAAATGTTCTATCAACTACAGTGAGGATTGATTTTGTAATGGTAATTTTTTGTTCGTATGTGTCTAAATTATCTCCTGCAATAGGCACCAATTTAAGAGTATATTCTCCCGCGGTAATCATATCCTTTCCTTCACATTTACATAAAGGCGTTTTACCGATCAACGTACCATTCAGATATACATTGCTTAAAGGAATTGATGTTACCTGTAATGCGCCTTTCCCAGAAATACTTTGAGAAAGAAAAAAAGAAAATCCAGTAAAGGTGAGAATTGCAAGAATAATAGGGGTAATAATAAACAATAACCTTTTCATAGAAGTACTATTACTGTAGCATAAAATGAGGAGAGTTTTTAAGTCTTGATTTTGAGAGATATTAGGATAGTATGAACAAATAAGAAAAACACGTAATCTCTAATTACTGCTTACTGAGGTTGTCCACGATTGTCGACACTTTGTGAACAAATGAGCTCACTTTGCTCCGCGCCATCCTTCGTAAGCAAAGTAATTTCCATAGCTTTCTATACAAACATAGGGAGTATCAGCACGCATATTTGCAGCATGACCAGGAGAATTTCTCCACATATTCACCACATCTTGATAGTTACTTGTTTCAGCAATATTCTCCGTTACAAGTGAATAATTTGGATAAGGCAATATATGATTTTGTATTCTCTGATTAAAACCATCATGATTAAAATTAGTAGTAATTTCTTGAGCACGAATTTTTGCAAAACTGCACGTAGTGTCATTTATTTGGACAGCAGATAATCCCTGGGATGCTCTATAGTCATTAATTGCATTCATAATGAATGTTTTTTTATCATCTGCTTGAGGTGAAGATGTTGAAGAAAATGTATCTTGAGTAATGATTGGCGTAGGGATATTTGTAGGTAGTGTTGTGGGTGTGACTTGTGTCTGCTGAAAGAAAGTCGGACTGGTTGGAACAGAAGGGGTTGTTGGTCGTACAATTGTATATACAGTACGACGATTTTCAATTCGAGAAACACTTCTTGCCTGAATAACTTGTGGATGAAAAAATGATAAAAAGAGACTAATGACTGGTATTCCTACTGTTGAAAAAACAAACATACAGGAAAGCTACTATATCCAACAAGCGCTTACTCGTCAAGTCGCTTAGCGAAGATAGAGGTAAGATACAAATTCAATTACCAATTTTCTTACAAAAAAAATGTATTATGTATTCTTTTTTTTACGCAATCCCCAACGCCAAGAAGGTTTCTCTCCTGTTACGTAACATACAGCAATAAGAAATGCCGTAAGGAAAAAAGCATTTAAGAGATACCGTAGCATAGAAAATCCACTACTATGGACAAGTGCAATAAAATCAATAGTAAGAGCGTACAAATATGCTAGCATAATAACCCATCCTTCCCATGTTGCAGGTGTCCATCCCCATCCATATTGCTTTGCTACAAACCAATGTCGCTTTTTCATATTTTTTTCAATAGGAGTTTTTACGTAAGCTGTTTGCCCGATTTCTTTCATAGTGATAGTATAGCAAAAGCATTGACTATTTATCATTGATAATTAGAGCCAAAACCGACTACCCCTTCTATTGCTAAAGGCTTGACATTTATCCTGTAGTTTGATACAATTGCCAATACTTCAGCCTCAGTACCCTCAGTTTCTCCATAAAAGAAATTTCTCAATAAGCCTACATAAGGTAGAGAAAAAGGTACGGCTGAAAGAATATATGATACTTAATTTACTCTTTGCATTAGGTATGTTTACGGCAGTAAACATGACGCCTGTTCAACCAACAGTGCTTGGAGGCCAAGCATTCTCATTGGAAAAGCGATATGCAGATTCCTTTGTAAATGGAGTGTTCAAGGACAATATTTTGCTTACTTTGGCCTATTTACGTGGAGTGGAAGTAACAAACAATCCAAAATGGGATGCTGTTGAAAAACCATTCACGTATTCCTTTACTCTCAAACCAGGAGAAGTGTTTGCTTTTCATGAAGACACATTGCCTGAATTTGGAGGAAAAGTTGTTAAAACAACAAATGCCCATTTCGGAGCACAAGAAGGGTTTAAGTCTGATGGATATTTAGTTGCAGATGGAGTCTGTCATTTAGCATCTCTTATCCATGAAGCAGCTTTCAACGCAGGACTCAAAGTAGTTTCCCCAACAAACCATAATTTTGCTGTTATTCCAGAAATTCCTAGAGAATTCGGTACAGCTATTTATTATATGCCCGGTGAAAAAAGCTCAAATGCTTTACAAAATTTGTATGTTGAGAACAACAAAAATCAAGCTGTGGAAATCGTATTTGATTATCATAATGACCAATTGAAAGTCAGTGTAGAAGAAAAATAACTATCATTCTCCATAAACTCTTAAAAAGTTAATAACTTTGTCTTCAAATTCATTCCGCAATTCTCCATGAACATGATGTGTTGTATCTGCTTGCCAGAATTCTTTTGGTTTGTTAGCTGCCTCATACAATTCCCATTGATCTCGTGGATCTATCATCGTGTCATTTTTTGCACTAATAAGAAGAATCGGTGCCTTGATATTTTTTATCAGACGGAGAGGATTAAGAAGAAAATAGAAAGGTCCCAATTCAAAAAGAGCAGCAAGAGCAAGTAGCCAAACAAAAAGGAATCGTGGAAACAAATTCTCTCTTTTTACCTGCTGAGTAAAAAGGCTAACAAAACTTTTATATGGAACTGATGCAATAACAAAATCTCCAATTTTTTCTTTTCCAGCAGCAATAAGCGCAACAACTCCACCCATAGAGATTCCCATAAAACCAATTTTTTTATTCTTTGCTTCAGGAAGTGTCTGGATATAGTCATACACAGCCATAACATCTTTCCACTCATTCACTCCTAAGGTAATTGTCTTTCCATCGCTTTCTCCTACTCCTCGCATATCAAAAAGCACAGCTGCATAGCCATGATCATGTAAATACTTTGCATGAGAAATCATCATTGCCCGTCCCCCATCTTTTGTTAGTCTTCCATGGAGTAATATAACAAATGCTTTCGGAGAAGATACCGGGATATACCACCCTGAAATTTTATAATTGTCTACTGTCTTTACTGAAAAATCTGTATATACTAGTCCATTATTTTTTGGGGTATCTTTATAATGATTCGCGTGTACGTGAATTTCTTTATGAAGTCTGTACCAAGAATATCCAAACATAATCAGGAGAATGATGATAAGAAGGGAAAGCACAAAGAAAAACATATCTTTAGTATACGTAATTTATTATGTTGCTGCTCAATTGTTATTGGAATGAAAAGAAGAAGAATTATTTTTCTTTAGGTGTAAAACCCAAAGAAATGGAATTAATGCAAAATCGCTTTCCTGTCTCAGTTGGTCCGTCATCAAAAACATGGCCTAAATGCGAACCACAATTGCTGCAGGTGACTTCTACTCTATGCATGCCATATGAATTATCTTCATGCAATTCCACATTGCCTTGTAAAGACTTATCAAAACTTGGCCATCCACAATCGCTATCAAATTTAGTATCTGAAGAAAAGAGTTCTTGACCACAAGCAGCACATACATACATCCCCTTGTCAAATTTTTTGTAGAATTTTCCGGTAAAGGGAGCCTCTGTACCTTTTTCTCGCAATACGTGGTATTGGTCAGAATTTAGTTTCTTTTTCCAAAACTCTTCATCCTTCTTTTGCATGTTATCCATATTCTCAGTATACCACACACATGCAAATTTCGAGCCTATTTTAGACTCCCAAAAAGCTAGTTATTTTGCTATAATATTTGCATGGATGAACAAGAATTAAAAATTGAAGATACAAAAAAAGGAACAGGAGAAGCAGTCAAAGAAGGAGATACTATTGTTGTTCATTACCTCGGGACATTTCCAGATGGAAAGAAATTTGACAGCTCCTACGATCGTAAAGAGCCATTTGAAGTACAAATAGGTGCAGGGTATGTGATCCGAGGATGGGATCTGGGAATAATTGGCATGCGAACTGGAGGAAAAAGAAAATTAACTATTCCCTATCAATATGGGTATGGGAAATATGGAGTAGGAGATATACCAGGCTTTGCTACACTTGTTTTTGAAATAGAGCTTTTGGAGATAAAGTAATACCCTCCCAAACTCTTGCATTTCCTAGCTTGACTGTTAAACAATTCGATGTTATTATAGGACTACAGCATGAGACTAGAAGGATTTCCTCAACAACTTGGACGTGAATTCCATAACGTGGTACTAAAACGTGGAAGTGGTGGGAGTTTGACTAAAGAAATTACCTGGATGGCAGGTGGTTTAGGTATTGGAATTGTTGCAGAAGAAGAGGCCCAACAACAAGCAAGCAACACTGGTGGACAAACAACAAAATTACATTATGGAGAAATATATGAGCATGTAAGGAGATTAGCAGATAATTCAGAGTTAAGAACTACTTATGTCCATGGTGACCAATCCCAAGGGGGATTACCCGCTGATCGAACTCGTCATGCTACCCCAAATGACTAATTCTTATTCTCCCTTCCCTAATCCGCACCTTCTTCTTTTGCTTTCTCAATAAGTGTTTCTTTTGAAACAAAAGAAGCTACTCCTTTTAAAAATTTCTGTACTACAACAGGATTTACATGACCTGATTGAATTTACTTCCCATCCTCTTTCCCTCTTGCTGGTTTTTCTTTTGTTTTTATTGTTATTCTTTTTGGCTCTGCTTTCTGGACCTTTGGAAATTCCAACCGTACCAAACCATTATCAAAAGACGCAATTGGCTCTGCATTGGGGTTAACGTCTTTTGGCAAACGAAATGCGTAATTATACGAAGCAGAAAGGGAATTCATGAAATAGCGAGCATTTTCCCTCTTCTCTTTTTTTTGTTCTTGCTCACCTGTTACCCGAACCAATCCATCTTCTACTGTTACATCAATTTTATCTGAAGAGACTCCAGGAAGAG
Source organism: uncultured Gammaproteobacteria bacterium (assembly GCA_964598355.1). Lineage (GTDB taxonomy): Bacteria > Patescibacteriota > Microgenomatia > Levybacterales > UBA12049 > DASQJJ01. Next base: position 12,457 of record CAZRBN010000004.1, on the reverse strand, counting down.
CCACTTCTGCAATAACTGCATCACTAGTCTCATATAAATTAAGACCTTGACTCAAGCGAGAAAGCCCAGGAATTGTGGGAATATCCCATCCTTCCTCATCAAAAACATTTGAAAGACTCCACGGATTCCAGCGGATGTTTGCCATATCTCCCTTGAGAGTACCGACTTTGGATAATAACGAAGTAAAAAGGAGATAACAAAAAGGTGAAAATGTTTATGTATTGCCAAAATATTTCTAATCTTTTACGATAAGAATAGATGAGACTCCTCCCCCAGCAACAAGCCCCTGATTTTACTACTCAAGATATTCATGCCAATAGAGTGGCATTGTCAGACTATAAAGATAAACAGCTTATGCTTTGTTTTTTCCGTTATGCCGGGTGTCCTTTTTGCAGTGTTGCAATGCTTAAATTGATTAGGGTTTATCCAGAGCTGAATTCTCTTGGGTTACATATGCTTTTTTTCTTCCAATCCCCAACACCAAGTGTTATTCAATATGTTGAAAAATTTAACCCACCTGTCCCGATCATTGCTGACCCCGATAAAAAAATTTATTCTCTCTATGGCATAGAATCTTCTTTTTTGGGCTGGCCAAATAGCCTTATTGAAGTACCACACGTATTGGGAGGAATGCTATTACACAAGGTTGTCCAAGGGAAAATAGATGGAGATCCTAACTTGCTCCCTGCTGACTTTCTCATAGGTCCTCCAAATTTTACTATCCACTCAGCATACTACAGCTCTAATTTTATGGAAAGAATGCCAGTAAGTGAAATAAAGAACTTTCTAAAAAAGAAATCATTTTATAATGGATAATTGGGAATAACTTCTCGACGAAGTTCTTGGATAATTTTTATTTTTTTTACCACATCATCAAGTAATGTTTTTTCAAGGTCAGCGAAAACATCTTCTTGCCGTACTGCTTTTTGCTTTTTAAGCTTCCATGAATACCACATAGAATTTTTTTGTTCTATCCACTCCATCTTTAATTCCTCAATGGTATTTTCGATATCAACCAGAACTCTTTCGAGTTTTTCAAGACTAGCTTCTGCAATATTTTCAATCTCTATATTATTTTGGAATGACTGTAGTGTTTCTAAATCAAAATGAGAGTAGGCTTGATTTATTTTTTTCATAATATCTTCACGACGTAATTTTTCCTCAACATCTGTCACTAAATCAGGATGGAATTTTCTAATAAGTTTTTTCCATAGTGTTTTTACTTCATCTGCAATTGATGCCTCAATAGTATCTCTTTTTTCAAGTATCTCTTTTTCTTCTTCTATTGTTTCCTGCTCTTTTTGCATACGAAGAATTTCATTATAAAAGGCATCTTCTTCTTGCTTGACAGCATCGCCATAGCTTATGCCTTGACTCATCAACTCTTTAAGGTTTCTCAATTGGAGAATTTCCAAATCTAATTGGTTATCTTTTAACAAAAGCCCTCCAACTCTTACATGATATTCATGTTTAATAAGCTCTAATTCCATTCGCAGGTCTTCAACTTTTTCAGTCCATTCTTCAAGGATTTTTTCTTTGCGATAAATGGAATTTCGCACTTGAGTCTTCTTTTTGTCTTCCAAGGTTGTATTGATACTCAATGCTTTCATACAAAAACTCCCTCAATGAGGGACGATTCATCATACCAAACTAAAGCATAAAATTCAAACAACATGTTCAAATCAGGATTAAACAGATGGGAATAGACGAAGAAAAGAGGCAGGGTACCGCTGCCTCTTCTTTACTTTACTTCGTTGGTTTTGCAATAGTATGCAATTGCATCTTTCATAAACTTTGCAAGACCAGGAGCAAATTTTTCATAATATGCAGTGAATCGTGGATCTGTAATATACATTTCTCCTAAATTTTTATACATTTCCAAAGGGCAATCATAAAATTGATTGATGCTTTGGTAGTGCTTTTCAATAAGGGTCTGCACTTCAGGACTTTCAGTGCCTTTCTTCATTACTTTTGCAATTGAGGAGGTAAGCTCTTTACTTTCTTTTTCAACTCTTTTATAGTCCTCTTTTGTCCAATTTTTTGTACGCTCGACCGACTGTTTGTACGCCTCTGTATCACCCCAACGTCTCTTCGCTTCCTCTGCATGTTCTTTCAGTTGTTTATCGCTGAGCGAACCAAACATATCATCATTTGTCATATTCTCACCTCCTTCCAGATTTTGTACTTCTGTATCAATTGTTTTTATAATATTTTCCAGTCTCTCTTTTTTTAAAAGAAGTAATTTTCTTTGATCTTTGAATGCTGCTACTCTATTAAATTTTGAGGATAAGATAATTTTCTTTATGTCCTCCAAAGAAAAATCTAGCTCTCTATAAAAAAGAATTTGCTGGAGTTGTACTATCTCTTTTTGTCCATAATATCGATACCCATTTACAGCTATTACTGCAGGCTTAAGAAGCCCTATTTCATCATAGTAATGGAGCGTTCGAACACTTACTCCAGAAAGCTTTGCTAATTCATTCACTGTGTACTGCATGAGAAGATTGTAAACTATTACATAGCGTGAGAGTCAAGAAGATTATTGCGAGAGGCCTTGTATATCTTTTAACACTTCTTCTGCATGTCTATCTGGTTTTACTCCTTCGTAAATCTTTGCAATTTTACCATCAGGATTTATGAGAAATGATGTTCTGAGAACTCCTAAGTATTCCCTTCCCATGAATTTTTTGGGATGCCAGACATCATATGTATTCACGACTTTTTTCTCTTCATCTGCAAGAAGCGTAAATGGAAGTGTATGTTTTTCTGCAAATTTTTTATGACTCGCACTGCTATCTGTACTAATCCCTAGGATAACTGCTTTCTGACTGGCAAAGTGAGGAAGATTATCTCTTAGACTACATGCCTCGATCATACATCCTGGTGTATCATCTTTAGGATAAAAATAGATCAAAATCCATTTCCCTTTATAATCATGTAATGTATGTTCTCTCCCATCTTGATCCGGGAGAGAAAAATCTGGAGCAACTTGTCCAACGAATAATTTCATATAATGAGTAGCCTAAGAATGAGACATATATAGAAGTAGTTATCGTTTAGAAACACCGCTCTTACTCAAACTTCTTCCATACACCTTCGGAAATAACCTTCACATTTTCTCCATCTACTACGACAGCACTTTGATCATCTAACAAATATATTGGTTGCTGAACTGTTTGTCGAATCTTTTTTACATTGGATGCTGTGACCTTAGGAAAATATGAAGAAAGGAAATGAGGCTTTATATGAAAAGGAACATAATCTAATCCTTCGTCTACATCATGGACATATTCTCCTTCCTCATAGATCTCTGCATCCATTTGAAATGTCATTGTAGGAGCAGTTATCATACTCCCGGCACTAATGCCCACATAAATCTTTTCTTTCAATAATTCACTTAACAACGTTTTTATATTTTTTTGCTGGATCTCTTGTAACAAAGGGTATGTATCTCCCCCACTAAAGACCAAAATATCCGCGGGAGAAAGTCTCTGAAGAATTAGTTCTTTGGGTAATGCTGCAACATCAACAATATCAAAGAATTGCAAACCCAGTTTGTAGCATTCTTGCATTTCAGTAAGTAACCATCCTTTATCTTCCGAAAGAGTATTAGCTGCTGTTGGAATAAATGCTACGGAAAGCTTGTGAAAAGGTTTTCCTGCAAGATCTCCCAATGCATCCACAATGCTGCCATTCGTTAAGCCTGCAGATGTTAAGAGAAGTTTCATAGATCTATTGTACTATTTATCTTGAAGAACTCCAAGATTAGTATGTAATAGTACAAATTCATCAAAGTATTCTCTCATACCTGGAATCATTTCTGAAACTCTTTTAAAACCTCCATCTGTTTTTATTAATGGATCAATGAATCGAGGTTTATTTGGACCATAAAATTCTGCTGATTCCTTTGGAGTGTAGTGAAATTGTTTTCCAGACTGAAGACGTTGCAGTAGTGTTTTTATTCTTTTATTCTCCAAACTTTCTAATAATTTCATTACTTTACTATCTGTGCCAAATAAATCCTCCTCAGATAGCACACCATTTTCCATGGCAATTTTTATCGCTTCAGATAAAAGGAAAAACGCACCATGAGATGTTGGATCAAGCCAGATAAGACGAGAACAATTTACAAAAAGAATTGCCGCAAGTGTTGCAATGGAAACATTTTCAAAATAAAAAACAGCATCTGCTTCTTTTAGTGAGGCCTGAAGCATTTTATTTGTTTCTTGTGGAAGTACTCCAAACGCATACCCGTCCCGCAAAAAATAATCCCATCTGTCTACTGAAATATCTGGTAATTTATTATCTAAAAGTGGGTACTGTTCTTTTTCCAAAACTTTTTGTAAATCAATCCTATGTTTTTTTAACATATCAGGAATTTCTGACTGCATAATAATTTTTTGTAAAAATTTATCATGATACTCATGTTGCGCATCTTGCATAACAAAGTCAGCAACATGGGAAAAAGCCGTGTGTGGAATATCATGTAGTAGTGAAGCAATTTGCTCTTCAATTGATCTATTATATTTTTTCGCCAAATACCACGTACCAACACTATGTTCAAAACGGGTAACATTCCTAAAGGATTGCAGAAAATGAGTTGCACCATCCTGACTAATATGCTTTAACCGCTGGAATGGTCGGGAATGTATAAGATCGATAATAACGGGCTCGTTAATTTCTATTTCTCCATAAATCCTATCTGGTATCTTCATGTGCATATTATACCAAAGATATCTTCTTCCTTGATTCTTACTTTCTTTCAATAGATCTTGTATACCTACTTGATACACAAGTAATATGAATTTAGCAAATACATTCTATATAGTTGGAATTATTTGCATGACGCTATATACGATTATTCTTCTTGCGATTGTTATTTTGCTCCTCTATATCTGGAGGAAGTTTGTCCATATACAGAAGCAAATTGAAAAAAGATTTGATGAGATACAATTCGTTATAAAACATCCAAGAGAAACAGCAACAAATTTAGGAGCTGCTGCAGCAAGTAGCGCACTAGATACCTTTGCAGATATTATCAGAGGAAGAAAAACTAAAGAACAGTAATATATTGTTTTTGAATATACGATTTTAAAAGAGCAAGATTTTGCAGATTCGCTTTTCTAAAAACATATGTTGCCTCTCCCACAACAGGAATAAGCCCAAGCAGAAAATTAATACTAATATTTAACAGCATTTGTGCAATAAGTACTTTTGGTGCTTTTAGCGAAATAGCAAGTTGAATAATATACAGCGACAGGAAAAAGGCAATAAGATCTCCTACCTCAGGGATAAAATCCAACAGGAGATTAATACCAAATCGAATACCAAAAAGATTAAACTGACTATCTAATAATTTAGCAACTTTACTCGCCCTTTCCAATTTTTTTTGAATATTACTATCCATAAGCTTATTATAATCAAAATAAGTCAAAGTGATGAAAGAGAAAGAAAAGGAAAAAGTGGGAAAAAGATACATATTGCCAAAACAAATACAATATGTTTTACTCTATATATAACATTTAGAGAGATAGGTAACTCCTATCCGGCAACCGATTTTATAGAAATAAAAACACGGTGCCAATGATCCGAGAGGAAAATGTGGTTCTCAAATAGAGAACAAACAGCTACCTCTCGAGAGAGAGGTTTTTTTTGTGTTCCGAATGGCGAGATAATATATGAATAGTATTTTTACTTCAGAATCAGTTTGCAGCGGACATCCCGACAAAATTTGTGATCAGATTTCTGATGTTATCGTCGATGCTGTTTTAGCAAAAGATCCAAAAGGACGTGTTGCTGTAGAAACATTGGTAACAGAAGAAAAAATTGTTTTGGCAGGAGAAGTTTCTGCAAAAGGAAAAATACCGTACGAAAAACTAGCACGTACTGTTGTTAAAGAGTTAGGCTATACCAATCCTCTTTTTCGATTTACTAACAAATCCTCTGTTGAGGTATATATTCATGAGCAATCTCCAGAGATCGCAACAGGAGTAGATACAGAAGGAGCTGGAGACCAAGGGATGATGTTTGGATTTGCTTGTACCGAAACACCCGAACTCATGCCTTTGCCTATTACCCTTTCGCACCGACTTGCAGAAAAAATAGACCAAGCACGAACAACACAGAAAATCCCTTACTTGAGACCCGATGGTAAAACACAAGTAACTATTGCATATAAAAACGGACGACCTGAAGAAGTTATATCAGTTGTGGTTGCTGTCCCACATGACGAGCAAGTCAATCTTAAGGAAGTAAAAAATGATCTGTATAAAAAAGTTATTCTTCCTACACTGAAAAAATACGGTTTTACAATACGCATAGACGATGTTATTGTGAATGGAACAGGAATCTGGCATATTGGAGGACCAGCCAGTGATACGGGAGTTACAGGACGAAAAATTGTCGTAGACACGTATGGTGGATATGCACGGGTTGGTGGAGGAGCTTTTTCAGGAAAAGACCCAACAAAAGTTGATAGATCAGGTGCATACGCAGCCCGATTTTTAGCAAAAAATATTGTTGCACAGAAATTGGCCGAAAAATGTGAAGTTAGACTTGCTTATTGTATTGGTGTCAAACATCCAGTCATGCAGGATGTGGAAACATTCGGGACAGCCAAAAAAAGTGAGAAAATCATTAAGGATTTTATGAAAGAAATCTTAGACACATCGGTACATGGTATTTTGCAAAGACTGAAACTACAACAACCTATCTACTTCAATTCTGCCAGTTATGGACATTTTGGGAGAGATATATTTCCGTGGGAAAAAATTGTTAGATAACTTTTTTTGCCCGAAGTTCGGTATAGTAGACTTGTTCCATAAATAATATTGCACCAAATCCTATTCCTGTAACAATAGTCGTAAACAACCAGCCAATAACAGGGATGAGTCCAACGATTTCCACAATTATAAGTCCAACAAGCAGTACAATAAACATATTTTCTCGCTTACTAAACCTACTGACAAGCCACTTCCCAATAACAATTGATCCAATAATACTTCCTATATAGGAAAGAATAGCTATCACAATACCGACGAGGACTGCAAATGGTATGCCAATAAGCGTTATCAGAAGAATAAATACTACGAGTGGTGTCAGTATCCAGGCAACAACTCCTATAACTAAGGATTGCCAGGGGTGACGAGCAATATGCTCAAGTACTCGCCCAACATACACTGGAGTAAGCGAAAGGAGAAGAAGTCCTACAACAAGGCTTACTAAAAAACTAATAAGAGAAAATGCTAGCCGTAGTCCTGCAAACGCTGCAAAAAGACTAGGTTCTGGTCTTTCTTTTTCTGGAGGAAAGGACTGATTTAATTTCCCACTTATTGATGCCCCATTCTCAATAGCAGCCTTTTGATTGCTTACATAAGCAACATTACCATTTACTTTTGCTTGAGGAGTAAATGTAATATGTTGTCCACTTATCCATACATCACTTCCAACACTATTTCCTATGGTAACCTGTCCTGCTGCAAGAGAAACAGTCTTTCCAATAGGACCTAGGATATTGTATTGACCTCCTGCGCCCACCAAACTACCGCTTACCACTGCAGCATCAGTTATAGTAATATTTCCCCCAGCTGCGGTAATATTTCCATTTACTTTCCCGTCTATAACCACTTGGCCTCCTGCAACTCGGACATTTTGGACTTCCCCTCGAATAGTTACTTGTCCTCCTGCAGCCAAAACATCACCATTGACTCTCCCATTCACCAAAATATTTCCACCTGCAACATAGACATCTCCATTCACTGTCCCCTCTATATCAATACTACCGCCACTCGCAAAATAATCATGAGTTACTGTTTCATTTTTTGGAAGAAAGACAACTTGGTCTTTTTCCGCTGCAAACACGGGAAATGGAAGTAACAATACAACCAACAACAAAACAACAGAAAAGAAAATTTTCCTCATATATATCTCATACACTACTGAGTATATAAATACAAATAAAACAAAGAAAGAAATATGTCAGTGACAAAAATCAGAGAAGATTATAAAGAGAGAGAAGGAGTTTGTGAAGTAAAATCTTTTGATATTTTTTCACTTGATAGATACTGTTCTTTACACTCACTCTTGCAGAAAGCTAGACCTGTTTCTTTATCAAGACATGCATCACAACAAATATAGTGGTAATGGCACATATCGTATTCACAATTCACATAGATATCACAGGCTTTTTCGCAATGCATACATTTTCCAACGATTTCATGCTCTGGACTCTCTGTATTAAATCCAATGGTGAGTCTATTATCAAAGACATATAATTTTCCTTTAAAATGTTTGTTAGGATACTTTTCCATGTAGGTCTGAATGCCGTCTTGCAGCTGATACACATCAGCAAATCCATTCTCTACTAAAAATCCTGATGCCTTTTCACATCGGATTCCTCCTGTGCATACAGTAACAATTGTTTTATTTTTTAAATGCTCCAGTTTTGGCAACACGTTTGGTAAATCATAAAAATTATGAATATCTGAAAAAAGACTTCCTTCAAAATATCCAGACGCGTATTCATAATCATTGCGCATATCGACAATATAAAATTCCTTTTTCTCTTCAAACCACTTATGCAATTTTTCAGCTGCTAGATGCTTACCTGTTGTTTTATTCGGGTTGAGACCAACCACTTTTGTTGTCACAATTTCAGGACGTGCCCTAACAGACAACTTTGGAAAAGCATTCCCAGTACCTATACTTTTTTTATAGGAGATTCCAGAGAAGTATATGCTCTTTTTCATTGCAGCAATATACTTTTCTGTGGCATCAACTGTGCCCTCCAACGTTCCATTAATTCCTTCATGAGCAACAATAATTCGCCCTTTAATATTTAGAGATTCACATAATTTGTATTGCTCATCACGAACTTCTTCTGGATTGGGAATATCTACATATTTGTAATACAGTAAAACCTGAAATGCTTGTTTTTCCATGGAGAAATTATACCATACCAAAAAACGAAATTAACGGATTCTTTAAAACTCGAAATTTGAACAGCTTCGGATTTTTCTTTAAAACTGGGGAGGGGTATTTGTAGGATAATAATAATCACATAAATTTACATCTTTGACCGTTGTACTTGCTGTGACAGCAACTGGAAGAAGCGGACGCACTTTTTGTCCTGTACAATTTGCTCCTGTTGGATTCCCGACACAAGTTGAATAGTCCGTGTAAAATCCAATAATTGTGGAGTATTGGGTAGGAGTAAACTTAAGATGATAAGTATCTACTGGTAATGGCATTGTGTACGTTGTTCCACCGCTATTTTGTGACCCCACATAGGGTTGTGTTAATTCTTTTCCGGTCACAACACTTTTGGCAGTAATAGTACCAGCGGGGATGACACTCGATGGATAGCATAATGTTCCACTAACTGTCCCGTTCGCTGCACTTTGTGTGCCTGAAGGAGAAGGTGTCAGACTAACAGCAAGAGTTGGAGACAATGCAGTTTTGGTTGTCTTTGGATACATCATCACAGTAGGCTCTTTTGGCTGATTTTTAGCGAACATATACATATAGACACTTCCTGCCAAAACAACTGCCAACAAAACAAATGAAATAATCATCCAAGGATTCATGCTTCCTTTGGGTGAAGGTTTTACTGGAGTAGGAGTAGCTGGCATAACAGGATCGGGCAAAGGAGGCTGTGCTGAAGCTGCTGAGGGAGTTTGCTCTGCTGCAGGTGGAGTCGGTTCTGGAGTAGCTGTAGCAGGTTCAACAGGTGTTTGTGGAGTAACAGGTGTAGACGTAGAGCCTGGTTGAGAAGTCTGAGGAGTAGCAGAAGTAGTTTCAGTCAAAGGCTGACTAGGTTGTTGATTGATATTTTGTCCGTCCATATATTTAGTATTTCAACAATAAGAATAAATGTCAACCAACTGACTTGATTTACTTAGAAATTTTGTGTTGAATAAAGGTAATGGAGGGATCACTTTCTTTCCGCGCTCATCACTTAAAAAGAATTGAAAAATTTCTTCGTTATGATTCTCCACCGCCTAATAACCACCCAATAGATACTATTCTTGTTTTAGGAACAAGTAAATCAATAGATCCTCGCTCTTTTGAATTGCGCATAGCTACTGCGTTAAATTTTTCTCAACAATATCCAGAAGCTCAAGTAGTATTTTCAGGTAAGCACCCAGATGTCAATCGAGCTTTACCTCATGAATTAGCACACTCATATAGAGAAGCAGCAGTTATGGCTGAGGAGGCAGTACGAAGAGGCCTTGCTAAAAAGCGGATAGTGCTTGAAACAGAATCAAAAAATACCAGAGAAAATGTTATGTTTTCTTTAAATCAAATTCCTATAGGTGATAATATTCTTATTGTTTGTTCAGCATATGTAGGGCGAAGAGTCAGCCTATATCTCAAAAGAATGCAGCAAGAATACCTTATTCCTGAAAGGAATTATTTTATTGTTGATGCAGATGTAAGACTGGATTACTCTGGGAAAACCCTGGATCAGCAACACCATGTAAGGAAAAATAACAAAACATTATATGAATGGGAAAGACTAGTAAAATATAGAAGAAAAGGCCATTTGTAAAACACTCTTATTTTCTATGATCGGTATCTTTCCGTATTTCCAAAAGTAATTCACGATATTCATCGGCTTTCAAATGCCAATCTCCTGGTCTATAAGGATGGTCTAGGTCGTCAATAAGAAGATAAATGCCATATGACAATAGACCAATCATAAGCGTCAAACCGTAATCATAAGCAATTGTCTTTACTCCAATAAAAAGTGATGCAACAATAACTGCAATTGTGGCACTCACCACGAAGATTCTTACTCCCAAAGGCAACTTATGTGCACTATTTTGCAGTCTTCTTTCTCTGTATGTCATGCATCTTGCGAGAATGTCAAAACCCATAAGCCCACTTTCAGGATATTTTTTTCGTGCATTAAAAAGTGTATCTTCTAGGTCATACAACGCATCATCCACTTCTTCTGATCTTTTGCCCAAATCTAACTGCTTGTCTGATTCATCGATAACTAATTCTAAATAGCTACCAATCTGCTGATGAATAGTTATTCCCACTTTTTTTGGAAAATGATGCGCCATAATAGATAGCTGTCTGAAAGAGCTCAGCTCCCCCCGAGTTGCATCAATAAGTCCGTTCCATGTCTGCCATTTTGACTGGATAACAAAACCAGAAATAATACTAAAAATAAGACTAATTGCAGAAAAAAGTGAAGGAGTGGAATCTTGCTCATTAGAAAGTCCCATAGGGTGAATAATATTAAAATTTCTTACACCAAAAAAAATAAGAGAGAAAACTCCAACAAAAATAAATAGCTTAAGAATAATTTTATTGAGTTGCATAGACTTTTCCACAATCAACCGAGGGCTAACTTGTAGGGATATATACATTATAGCAAAGGTGGATCAGATATAAAAGATAAAAGTTTCTTGCGCTCTTATGAAATAAGTAGTACAAAAGAGAAATGCAGATAACGATTCAAACAACACAAAAAGATGAAGTCATAGATATCACTGATGATATAGAAGACATACTTGTAAAGCAGGAAAAAGAAAATGGTGTTGTAACAATTTTTATGATGCATACCACTTGCTGTATAACAACAGCAGATTTAGACCCAGGGACAGACTTGGATTTTTTGGACGCAATTCGTGGAATGCTTCCTGATATTCAGTATCGTCACCCACATGACCCGTCTCACACACCAGACCATATCCTCGCGTCTATTATTGGACCTTCCCTAACTATTCCCTTTGAACATGGACAACTCACTCTTGGAGTTTGGCAACGAGTAGTATTAGTAGAGTTGGATGGTCCAAGGAAAAGAAATCTAGAGGTAAGGATTATTTTAAAATAATGCTTATAAACGGTGGGGACCAAATACTCTGTGATGTCTTCGTAATTCATCAACGACTGGTTGGCCAAGAACATTTACTGCAACTTGTTCTAATGCTGGATCTGCACTATCTGCACTCTTTCCATCAGGACCATGTAAAACTTGTTGATGAAACATTCTCGCCATTGCTCCCCTTCGGGGATCTCCTGGAGCTGCGTGGCCTAAAGAATGAAGTGCATCACTAATAAAATTTCTTTCTCCCTGTTTGTCTGACATAGTTGGTAATTTTATCCTATTAAGATAAAAAAAGTCAAAAAAATCCCGCCCTGTAAAACAGAAACGGGATTTTATTATTCAAGCAAGGTTTAGAGACCTAACCTGTTACTGCCAGCTATGTTGTGAAGCATAACCTCTGCATTCGTATCACCTGTAGAGACAAATGAGGATCCTCCAGTATTGAAGTCGCTGGAATTATGTCCTGTCTTGCCCCTTACATTAACATGATTGTTAACAGTAGTGTCGTTGCTCTGGTCCACATTGAGCGAGTTATTGGCTCTCTCATCTACATTGGTATGTGACTTTGCACCATTACCGGAAACTATGACATCCCCCAGTCGATTGCAACCGCAATTC
>CAZRBN010000003.1:41983-47931 GCA_964598355.1 uncultured Gammaproteobacteria bacterium | reverse complement strand
AAAGATACACTGGCAAGTAACTCTTCGACAACTTCAAAGTGTTAAGCAGTGCTCATATGAAAAAACCATTTTCTTTTGAAGAGTTTCAATCAATATATTCCAAAGTACCTCGATTGACTGTGGAAATAGTTATCAAAAATACTGAAGGAGTATTGCTTACTCTTCGTCGTATTCATCCGCTTCCTGGCATATGGCACTTGCCAGGAGGCACAGTCTATTTTAAAGAACCTCTAGAGTATGCAGTTAAACGAATTGCAAAAGAAGAGTTAGGATTAGATGTATCTGTTGAAAAATTTTTGGGATATATTGAGTATATTCATCAGGAAAAAGGAGGAGGGTTTGATCACCCAGTAGGAATTGCATTTCTTTGCCAACCCATCTCTCAAGAAGTACGCCTTAATGATGATGCGAGTGAAGCAAAATACTTCAGGGATTTTCCTGAAGATGTAGTTATGGAGCAAAAAGAATTTTTAGAGAAATTGAATCTGAATTAAGCCACTGTCCTTCTTGCTCTTTCTTTAAATGCTTGCTCTTTTTCAAAGCCAGTTTGTTGGTCAATAACATATCTCTCTCGAACAAGCCTTGCTGCTTTTTTAAAAGATAACTCGCTGACAAATGGATTTGCTAAGAGTAATTGGTTTTCAAGAACATATTGCCATGATGGGATAGCTTTAGGGATTCTGTTTGTCATGCTACCAATATATGCACTCCAAGACCATGTTTGCTTGTCTTCTGGAATAGAAGTTGCGCTGATGACTTTATCGACTGGTTTTTTTGTACTTACTAATTTTGTAGGTCGATACGCAACCGTACCATCTGAATCAACATAAAATAATTCAGCAAACGTTTGTTCGGTTTTTATACCATTTCTCATACGGTAGATAAGCTGTTTTCCTAATTCTGGAAATCCTTGTTTGACCAACCCTTTTGCTATATCATAGGTCTCTTTTGGCCAGACAGCATGAGAACCATGATAATCCCAGTAATCTACGAGTCCTGCATACTCTAAAGATCTACATCGTATACCAACAGATGTTAAAAAGTTATTACTATAGATGGTATTAACAATACCATCTATATATGGTTGTTTTACGTTGTCAGGTAAGCCGTCAAAGAGATCAGTGTTAAGAAGTTCTGCAGCATTGGATTCTATTGTTCGTACTTTTCTATACTGTCCATATTCGTCTCTATCAAGTGCTACGGCAAAGTAATTTTGATCAGGCATCCAAAATTGGTTGAGTGTTTGGAGACGAACCTCTTGTGCAAGAAGACGCAAATCAGTAATGTTACCTAGCTTATCTTTATCTCCTGAAAACAACGCTGTTCCTTTTGTTAGTGCGTCATATGCCAACCCTTGTAATTCAATTGTGGCAACAGGATAATCATGATTAGCTAATGTCCCATTTGTGTGGACAAGTGATGTGCCAGAATCTTTCCAATTTTGATTGTTTATTCCTTGTCCATTCATTCGCTTAAATTCTAAGAGTTTTATCCTTTTCTCAGGATGAGGTTCTGTAGATGTTTCATCATGACCCATTGGACCTTCTTCAATAGACTTTTTTACCCATTCCAAGCTATCCCACACAACTTCTCGAATTGTTCTTTCATTTCCATCTTTTTGCAAAACTTTTTCATCAAGGATTTTCTTATTGCCAACTCGTTTACAATAATCTGCAACCAGTCTAATATAAAGAGGCGTTGCATCCACGCTTCCGTAGTAACTGACAACATCTTGTCCTTCTTCTCCCCATGCACTATGAAGTTTCTGGAAAATACCTTGTGTTAATTGTGGATGATTATCATTTTTCCGTCTAAATTCATGAATAATTTTTCCTGTTTCTTCTTCTGTTGTGGGGTTATGCAAACGTCCCTGTAAGCTTCCTAGATTTAGAATAACACTTTTAGCAAGTGATGTATCAGAAGGAAGTACATCTTCAGCTGCTTCTATGCTATCTCTTCCAAAAAATGCATGATTATAATTTTCACTATTACTTGCCCACACCTCATTTTTATGCCAAACATCACGTTTGAATCTCCTCATGTCAGAAGGAAGGTCTCTCATTAATTTTATCCTTTCCAAAGGATTTATTTTGTTGGGGAATATCAAAACTTGAAAATTGTGCGAAAGACCTTCTCGTAATTTTTGTGTTGGTATTTCAATAGTCATATGGTTATAGCCTATAACAACGTTATATTTTACAATAGTCTCTCGCTATGTACTTGACATGTATTGGACAAATTAGCCTTTTCATGAACGTTCGCTTCCCTACCTTGTAATAGTAGTATTTTTTATCCGATAGTTGCATACGTAAGAGATGTGCATGGCGATTAATGGTTATAGTTGTACAATTTCTGTCAGCTTTGAGTCAAGTAATGGTTATAGCTGAAGACTATGCTTGCTTTTTCGCATTATGGTAATAGAAGCAAAAGGAGTACGTACCGATGAATTTGCTGCTTCTGCAGTAGAGAAACAAAAAAGAGATAGACTTGATTTAGAGTCTCCTCGCTTTGAGCGTGCTCTCTCCTATACACATACATTTCAAAGAGAGACAGTAAGGACTCAACCTGAAGATGATAAAGAAAGAGGACTTATTGGTTTGGGAGAGTGTCGTTTTCTTGTCCCCAATAAAGACAGATTTAACATGCTTTTTTACTGGGATAGCTACTTTATGATGCAACCGTTGAAACATACTGAAGAGGGACGTGATCTCGCAAGATCTACAATTGAAGCGTTTGCAAAACTCCTTGATAGATATGGAATGATTCCTAATGCTTCTGCAATGACCTATCTAGGGAACTCCCAAGCACCCCTTTATTCTTCAATGATTTTAGATACCTATACTGCTACTCCTGCTGCAGACCAGAATCCTTCTTGGCTTGAGCATTATATGGATTACGCAAAATATGAGTACCATCATGTATGGAATAATGAAAAAGATTACGAGAATGATGGTATTGGATCATTTCATCATTATCTACCAGAATATGGTTTATCAAAATATGGGGATAGGGATGGAGATTACTCCCTGAATGCCGAAAGAGAATCAGGGTGGGATTTTACATCACGATTTGGAAATGTAGCTATAGACTATCTACCAATTGATCTTAATTGCTTTCTGTATAAATATGAAACTGATTTTGCGAAA
The DNA here is from genome assembly GCA_964598355.1 of uncultured Gammaproteobacteria bacterium. Classification (GTDB taxonomy): domain Bacteria; phylum Patescibacteriota; class Microgenomatia; order Levybacterales; family UBA12049; genus DASQJJ01. The sequence goes on along the minus strand of CAZRBN010000003.1, from coordinate 44,785 downwards.
GCAGCAGACATACTTGGTAGAGAAGATGAAAAGAATTTTTGGCTTGAAAAGTCAGAACAACGTAAACAAAAAATTAATGAATTGATGTGGAGTGATTTTTTCTTTGACTATAATTTCCGAACAAAAAAACAAAGTCCTTTTTATTCGCTTGCTTCATACACTGCATTATGGACTGGTCTTGCTACACCGGAGCAAGCTCTAAAAATGCTTGATGAAATTCCAAGATTTGATAAAGGGAAAGGGCTTATGGTAACAGATAAAGAATCTTTACCACAACCTTTATCTGAAGAGGATGTACAGAACATTGATGAACATTATAGAGAAAGAATTATCCGTTCGATGGGAAGACGAGAAGAGCTTACTCCAGAAGAAATAGCATCTGATGTAGTAACAGGAAAACAATGGGATTATCCTCATGTATGGGCACCTCTTGAATATATGACTGTTGTTGGGTTATTAGCATATGCAAAAGATGCAAGACTTACTCCTTCTGAGCAAACAAGGTTTAGAGATAAGGCAAAAGAACTTATGGAAGATTATCTTGTAACGACAATGGAGATTTTTGAGGAGACTGAGCCTGGATCATTCCCGGAGAAGAGTAATGGAGTAACAGGAAAAGAAGGGAATGGAGCTCATTATTGGAAGCAATCCGGTTTTGGGTGGACATGTGCAGCATTCCAAGAATTTGCTGAAAGACTCTTGCCCGATTTATATAACGACGAAGCAATTTCTTTTTTGCCCAATAGGCGTATGGTTTCATAACTGTATCCAAGATACCTCTCTTTCAAAACAGACTTGTTATATTCTTCCAATTACCATATCATTTCTATATGGAATATTCTTTACTGCGACAGCTTGTAGATAAATTTGTAAGCGAATTACAAGCAGCCTCTACTGGTATGGAAAGTAGTCTTTCTTTTGTTAGAAATACTATTCCTTCCTCTTCTCTTGTAGGTGAAGGAGAGCGATTTCAGGTAATGGCTATTGGCGGAACAAATTTTAGAAGCGCGATTGTTCAGAAGCATAAAGGAGAGTTGCTTATTACAGAGATTGTTACAGATATACTCCCTCAGCTTGGGACAAAAGAAATTTTATTTACATTCATTAATAATTATCTTCATCACGATATATCTGTTTTAGCAATAAATTTTGGTTTCGGGATAAAACCTATTTTTGAAAGCGGAAAAATAGATGGCATAGTATTCTCAAATTCAAAGCAACATACCTTGACTGGACTCATGAATAAAGCAGTGGGAAAAGAGTTTGAAGACTATGTTTTTGCATCTCTTCAGAAAAAAATTCGCGTTACTGTAGCAAATGATGCTATTTGTCTTCTACTTTCTGGCCTTACACGCTTTGGATATCAAGAACTTGCAGGAGGTATAGTGGGGACAGGTATTAACTTTGCTATTTTCGGAAATAAAGATACGCTTATTAATTTAGAAGCTGGTAATTTTAATAAATTACCTCTTTCACCTGAAACTCTTCAAATAGATAAGGATTCGACAAATCCTGGAGATCAATTGTATGAAAAGGAAGTTGCCGGAGGATACTTGAGTAAAAGGTTTAATCTTCTCGCACGAGAAGCTAACATTACCTATCCTCCATTGAAAGATGGAGCTCAGTTATGTATATTAGCGCAGGAAAGAAAAGATATGATGGGAGATATTGCAAGAAACATGTTATACAAATCGGCCGAATTAGCTGCTATCGCAATGGTTGGGATAATGGAATTTCAGAAAAAGGATATAACATTTGTTATGCAAGGAAGCGTTTTCTGGCAAGGATATCAATATAGAGAAACTGTAGAAACAACTGTTAAGTTGCTAACAAAGTATAAAATAACTTTTGTATCCATAGATAACGCAGATATACTTGGAGCAGCTAAATTAGTAGCTTAAGTTTGTGTTACAATACCCTCATGAATCTCGCATACCGCATGCGTCCCCAATCTCTTGATGACTTTATAGGGCAAGAGCACTTAGTTGGAAAAGGAAAAATTATCCGTAACATGATTGAATCTGATCAACTTTTTTCTATGATTTTATGGGGTCCTCCCGGAGTTGGCAAGACAACGCTTGCATCAATTATTTCTCAGGAAACAAAATCAACATTTTATTCTATTTCAGGGGTAAGTGCAGGGAAAAAAGATTTGGAAGAAATAGTACGACAAGCTCAGGATGAAAAAGAAAAAGGAAAGCGAACAATACTTTTTATAGACGAAGTGCATCGGTGGAATAAAGCACAGCAGGACGTGCTTTTGCCTCACGTAGAAAGTGGACTGATAACACTGATTGGTGCAACAACAGAAAACCCGTCTTTTGAAGTGAATAGTGCTCTTTTATCCCGTAGCAGTGTTTTTATTCTTCAACAACTTGAGAAAAAAGACTTGGAACGCCTGATACAGAGAGGGTTGTCAGATATAGAACGTGGCCTGGGAAAGTATAAAAAGACTATACAAAAGGAAGCACAAGATGCCCTTATCCTTTTCTCAGGAGGGGACGGAAGAGTTGTCCTCAATGGATTGGAAATTGCTGTAACGGGATATAAAGAAAAAGAGGTTACCAAAGAAATTATAGAAGAAATTTTTCAGAAGAAAGCAAAAGCACTATATGATAAAAAAGGAGAAGAGCATTATAATATTATTAGTGCATACATAAAATCTCTTCGTGGATCTGATACTGATGCAGCATTATATTACCTGCTTCGAATGCTTGAGAATGGTGAAGACCCTACCTTTATTGCAAGACGAATGATAATCTTCGCATCAGAGGATATAGGGTTGGCAGACAGGGGGGCTCT
>CAZRBN010000003.1:40522-41973 GCA_964598355.1 uncultured Gammaproteobacteria bacterium | reverse complement strand
TATTCAAGCAAACGCTGCTTTTGAAGCGGTTAACAAAATAGGGATGCCTGAATCCAAATTAATTCTTTCTCATCTCACTATCTATCTTGCACGTGCACCAAAATCACGAGCTGTAACAAACGCTTTGGGAAAAGCACAGGATGCTGTTTTTGCATTTCCAACCGAACCAGTCCCTCTTCATTTACGGAATGCTCCTACCCAACTTATGAAGGAAAGTGGGTATGCAAAAGGGTATACCTGGAGTAAAGAATATGTAGGTCCAGACGAGCAAAAATCATTTCTTCCTGATACACTAAAGGGGAAGAAATTCTATGAGTAAAAATAGGATAGGTTTTATTGATACTCTTCGAGCAGTATCTCTGCTTGGTGTTATTGTTATTCATACATTTTCATTTCATCTGGATAATCCAATCAATGCATTCTTTTGGAATGTTCTTCAATTTGTTGTGGTTGCATTTGTTTTCTGCTCGGGAGTCGTAAGTGCACATTATCAAGAAAGTTTAATCAGCTTACATACTATTTTCCCATGGTATAAAAAAAGATTCATAAGATTATATATACCATTTCTTATCTATTTTCTTATTCATTTTACATTATTTATGATATTCCCAAACTTTTTTACTCATTTTGGATTGCAGAAAAATCTCCTGTTTTTTATTGCATCATTGACGTTATTTGGTGGAACTAATAGCAATTGGCTCCCTCTTCTCTTTATCCAACTCACAATACTGAGTCCTTTACTCTTTTTCCTAAATAAAAAAAATCTACTGTGGATTTTTATTCTTTTTAGTATGATTATTACCGGATATTTTACCATCCATATATTCCCTTACTCATACTACCGATTTGTGATGTGGATTCCATGGGCTCTTGCATTACTGTTGGGCATCATATATCAGCAAAAGATGAATATACTTGTTATTGTTTTAAGTGGTTTTATTTTTGTAATAAGTTATATGTTACTAACATTTCAACATCATTCACTACTTTTTTATGACAATAAATATCCACCAACACTATATTATCTGTCTTTTGGAGTATTACTGACAGTACTTTCTTCACTACTATTATCTCAGATACAATTTCCCGAAAATGTTCAGAAAGTATTTTCATTTATTAGTAAAAATTCATATGGACTTTTTTTTATTCATTTCATCATATTAGATTTTTTTGAATCAACATTTTTCTCAAAATTGTATATACTAGAAATGGTGGTAGTGGTATGTGCTAGTCTGATAGTTCTTAGACTTCTTAATTTTCTTAAGTCAGCCTTACAATATCATAGCAATGTAGCAATATAACAGCTCTACTCCATCTCTGCAAAAACAACTGTTCTTTCAGAATAATTTTTTGTTAATCTATCCCATTTTCCAGCACAGGTTATAAGGTTAAGGCGTGGTTTGTCGATACTATTAAAATTTGTTTGAAGAGGCATACTATCAAATGGGTAG
>CAZRBN010000003.1:0-40512 GCA_964598355.1 uncultured Gammaproteobacteria bacterium | reverse complement strand
GTTAACAATTTTAGTGACAGTAAAGGTGTATGAGTGATTGTCAGAATCTTGTATAGTGATAAGACTTCCTTTTTGCAGATTAGTAATGTTCGCAAAGACTGCAGGTGTACCCATTGGGGTATCAACATGACCATCAATAACAGCACTACCTTTTTCTCCTGGACGAAATCCTAAATTATACCAAGCAACATTATTAAAATCCTTCGGTATATCCATACGATTTTTCTCGTCGAGTCCCACAGGCTCTATTGTTGCACTCACTTTTAATGAAGGGATACTAATATTTTTTGGAATGCCTACTGTTGGTTGTGGTTGTACAATTGGTGGAGGAGAAGATATTTGAGATTGATAATAAAAAAGAGAACTAGCAAGAACAGAAAGAAAACAAATAATTGCAATAATCCATTTTTTCATAATGAAACAGGAGAGAATAGTAGAGTAAATACTCTACTATATTCTCCCCCATAAAGCAAATTTTTTACTCTCCAAATCCTGTGGAAGGAGCACCGCTGGGAACAGTTCTGGCTGGTGTTGGACTAGTACTAGTCATAGGTGTTGCTGTCTGTGCCCTAGCCCCCTGAATAAGAAGTAATGCAAAAACAAAAACACTTAATAGTATAAATGATAATCTAACCATACAAGACACCTCCTCTCTACTTTTACTCTAGTTAGTTTGTTTAAGACTAAAAGTAAGAGTCTGTAATAGTTGAGAAAGATAACCTACCCTGCTGCCTCTTGCCCATTTATTACTCGTTTTTGAATAGAATTTCTTTTGACAGAAAGTACTATGTTGGGCGAAAAGGGGGTGAAATATATGAAAAAAATTTTTGGAACTTGTGTTTTAGTATTTTTGATGGTGTTTGTAGTTACTCCGGCATTTGCAGCACCTAATAATGCAGCTAATAATCCTAATATTGTTGCAAATTTCCCAAGTGGACAACATACCGTAATTGAAGGTAATGGCGTGACAGATTTTAACCATGTGGGAAGTGATGTTGTTATGAAAGCAGGGAATAGTAACAATTTTCAGCAATGGTTTCAAGGCTCATCAACAACAGAATCACAAGCTGGGGCTCATGGAGATCATTCTGTTTGGAGAGATATAGGGAGTAATACGTCTTGCCCAAGTGGTTGGACATTTGTAGCCAATCCAAAACAACCACCAACTGGTGATACATGGGGTAGTTATTTCCCAAACGGAGATAACTATTGTGTTCACACAAATGATTCTCATTAAAAGAGAAATAGAGAAGAATAAACCACGTGCAATTTGTACGTGGTTTATGTATGGTTTTTACCTTTGTGCCACAACAGTCTGGTTTCTCTTAAATATTAGAATTTCAGGTGAAGTATATGCTTTTTGAAAGTATTTAAATAATCTTCCTCGTTGAGTAGGATTTTCGTATACTGTTGTCCACACTGCATCACCTTTTTGTAGTATTATCCATGTCGCATATTTTTCGGGTTCTTTGAGCGATTCTTCCCAATATGGCTTATTACCAATATAAATTACTTTTTCAATCGGAAGTCCACTTTTAATAACACTCATTGTTCGAGCATAATCGTCTAAAAGGACTAATCCAGTATCATAGTGCTTTTGCATCCAAGATGTAGCATCAACTCTTTTTGCAGAAGATAATCCCACAGTGCCATCCGCTAAGGAGATAATTGGCTCTCTACCTGTTATAAAAAAAAGAGATTGGGTGATAAGGCAAAGGATAAGAATGCCTTGCAGCAGTTTATTTTTTTTTGAAAATAAAAACCCAAAGAAAAATGCTGCAAAAGGAAGCATCATAATCCCGTAGCGTACATTAAAAAGTCTCCATTGAAATGTAGAAGGGGTAAGATCAGGAATAAAAATAACTGATTGTCCAGAAAATAATGTGAGCAGATAAAAAATAAATGGTACAAAAAGAAGAAGAAATACAATAAGTTTATTACTAATTTTCTTTTGAAAAAAGAAAATGAAGCAAGTAAGTACTACTGGTATAAAAATGAAGGGTCCAATATTATGCATAGAGGTCACAAAGTAGTAAACAAAAGAGAGGAACATATTTTTATACGTTGGAAGTTCGCCTCTTGCTAACCATCCTTGCTGTTGAGATTTTGCAGAAAAGGGACTGTTACTGAAATAAAATGGATCACCAAGAATTAAAAAATCCCACAAAAGCCAAAGTACAATACCGAAAAATGCAAGAGTTGCAAATAAAACAGTTTTTCCTTCCCACTGTTTAAAAGTTTTTTTAGGGAAATAATAGATGCTGAGGGAAATTGCTTCAAATCCGACCAAAAACCAACCGTCATATCTTGAAAGTGTTGCGCAAAATCCAAAAAAAGCTGCAAGAATAAGTGAGAGTATTTTTTTATCATTTTGGATAAATTGCATAAAGTAGTATATTGATAAAACAAAAAAAGCAATGAGAGGTAATTCACTCATTGGAGTAGATTGAAGGTATAAAACATTTGGATTTAATACGAAAATAAAAAAAGTCACCCATGCAGCAGTGCTATTTTTAAGTACTAAAAATGAAAGCTTGTATAAATAAATCGCTGCGATAATAAAACAAAAGCCTCCTACAATAGATCCAGCAAGTCCAGTTCTCCAGAAAATATTAAAATAGACAAACGGTAGCATCATAACATGCGGAAGAGGAAGCCAAATCCCTCCCAATTGCGCAAGCCCTGGTGTAAGACTGTCTACAACTCTTTTCGCAATATTAATGTGTGATTCAGCATCTCCATAAGATAAAATATCACCATGAATAAAGAAGAAAATAGTGCTTACTACAGCAAGAGATAACGCGATACAAAAAAGAAGCAAAGAAGAACTATTTTTAAATAAAAAAAATGATTGTATTTTATCTTTCATATTATGATAATGCTGGCTGAATACTTTGTGGAATATCCACAATGGTTTGATCTTGAATTTCTTCAATCTGTTTGTTTGGGTTTTGCTTTATCTGAGCAACAACAGGTGATTTTAGATGAAGTCCATGAACTGTTTTTGCCCAATAATAAGGCTGTGTAATCATTTTATATAAGGCTCCCCATGCAGCAACACTCATACAAAGCCAATAGAATGGTACGAGTAATGCATACTTTGTTATAGAGAAATGTTCCCTTTTAATCGTTGCAATCATGTAATAGTAGAGGTAAAGGAAATTACCAAAGACAAGCGAAAGGATACCAATATAATAAATAGGGCTTGGAAAAAATGACTCAACAATATTTCCAACAAAAGGTCTAAATATGAAGTATATTGCTGTAATTGCCCAAAGCATAGGATTAATAAAAAGAGAGGTAATTTTACCACCTACAATAATTTGGAAAAGAATAAAATCTTTTACAGATGATTTTTCTAAAAATTCTTTTGGATGTCTAACATGAACAAAATAACTTTGAATATATCCTTTAATCCACCTTCCTCTTTGACGAAACCAATTCCTTAAATCACTATTTGCTTCTTCTAATGTTGTAGAATTTACCATTGCCGTTTGGAAACCATTTTTTGCTAGCCTTAATCCTAAATCACAATCCTCTGTAACGTTAAACGAGTCCCATCCTTTGAGCATTTTTATATCTTTTGTACGGAAATGATTTGATGTCCCACCCAAAGGAATAGGAGCATCTAAAGATTGAAGACCTGTGAGCACCAAATCAAACCATAACGAATATTCAGCAGTAAAAATTCGGGTAAGAAGATTTTGATGTGGATTATAAAAATTTAATTTTGCTTGAATACATGCAATATTTTTATTGCTTATTATGCTTTTTTCAAAGGCAATAACTACTTTTTTGAGTTGCATAGGGTCTGGGATATCTTCTGCATCATAGATGACCACATAATCTCCTTTGGCTAGTGTTAGTCCGTAATTCAATGCTTTTGGTTTAGTTTTTGGAGAGGAATTTGGGACAATAATAAATTCAACATATGATGGCAAAGATAGAGTTGCAGCTTTATTAATTGTTTCTGTGTCATCTTCTTCGAGAAGCAGCATGACTTGTAATTTTATTTTTGGGTAATCTATTTTTTGAATTGCATCAATAAATTGGGGTATAATCTGTAATTCTTTGTAGAGGGGACAAAGAATTGTATACATAGGCCATAATTTTTCTTCTAGAATATCTTTTTCAGAGACGTCAATTTCTGTCTGTTTTTGAAAATTTCTTGAGATGAGAAAAAGACTAAAAAGAAGATCGGTAAAATATAAAAAAGTCAACGCTCCTAAGAAAAGGACAATCGTAACATGCCAGTTAATTGCAAAACTTATTACAAATGATATTGCTAAAGAAAGTAATAGTACTTGCTGTTTTAATGTAAGACGGAAAAAAGCTGTATCGTCAATTGCAAGATCTGAGTGATGAACATAGATACTCCCATTATAGTGAAATCCTTTTCCCTCTTTAAAAGCCATTACTGGATGAAACGGAATAACACGATGACGAGCAAATTTTAATTGTATTGCTGAAATTGCAATCTGCCATGAGTCTTTCAGAACATTGATTTTTGATTTTCCATGTAGCCTGCTATAGAAAGCAATAGGCAAAGAACTAATTGTATAGCCTGCTTGTATTGCTTTTAATAAAAACTCTAAATCAAATGTCCAAGGTTTTGGATTAAGTGTAATGCGATCAACTATTTCTTTTTTGAAAACTTTGAGTCCCGATTGAACATCATAATCCATATTATGAAGGATTTTATTAAAGATGAAATGTTGTGCCGAACTCATAATTTTTCTAAAAAAAGGGATCGATTGTTCTTTTCTCTTTGCGATAATAATATCTGCCTGGGAAGACATTTTTACCATTGCAGGGATATATTCAGGAGCATATTGTAAATCTGCATCGATCATACACAATAACTCATACTTTGCATATTGAAATCCTTCTATCAAAGAATATGATTTACCTTGTTTGCCTTTTTTAGCGTGGAAAGAAATAGGGAAAAGAGGAGAAATAAGTTGTATTATTTTTTGTGTATTATCTGTTGAATGATCATCAACGAAAATAATTTCATAGAGTATTCTTTCTGATGTGCATGCTTTATGTATCCTTTCAACAAGTTTTTGTATGTTTTCTTCTTCATTATAAATAGGAATAATAATTGATAACTTTTGCATAATGAAATAGGAGACAGGAGAGCAGCAACTCCTTCAGATACTAAATGACTAAAATAAGAAATGAAGAACATCTATGTAAGAAGGACATGAAGAAGAACCTATTTCTCTTACCCTTATATCTGGTGGGGAAATGTAAGAATTATAAAAAAGTTATAGAGAATACATTGAAATTTTTCCAGAGAAATTATATGCTACTTTTATGACGGACTTAATGCAAAAACATTGTGTACCTTGTGAAGGTGGGATTCCTCCGCTTTCTAACAATGAAGAAGATAGGTTGCATGAAGAGGTTGCTACGTGGTCGCTGCTCAGAGATGGAAATCACAAGTTACGCAAACAATTTACCCTTAAGAATTTTTTAGATGCAATTGCATTTGTGAATAAAGTTGCTCCTATTGCCGAGGAGGAAGGGCACCATCCTGACATCAATATTTTTTATAACAAAGTACAAATTGATCTATTTACCCATGCAGTTGGAGGGCTTTCAGAAAATGATTTTATCGTGGCAGCAAAGATAGATGCTTTAGATGTAGAGTAAGCAGCTTGATAGTTCATATTTGGTACCTTTTTACTTAATTATTATTCGTACTGCACACCCCGTGTATATCTTAAATCTTGGTTTTATCCTAGGAAAAAGGATCCTGCGTAGAATAGTGCGCTGATTGCAATTAAAAGAAACGTTATTATTATTATTATATTAATAGTCCTTCCATTGGCATATCCGTTCAGCAGTTTTTTATCATTTGACAGAATAAAGAGAAAAATAAGAATTGGAAGAAGGAGTACTGCATTAACAGCTTGACTGATAAAAAGAATGGTCAAAAGCGGGATAAAAGGAATGAGTACAAGTAATCCTCCGATAATAAGTAAAAATGCAAAGAGTCCATAAAAAGCAGGTGCCTCGCTAAAGCTAAAATTTAGTCCAGATTCAAATCCAAAAGCTTCAGTAACAACATAAGAAGTAGAGATTGGGACAAGTGCAGCACCAAATATTGATGCATTAAGCAGGCCAAACGCAAATAAGAAAGCAGCAAATTGTCCAGCTAACGGTTGTAGTGCAATAGCAGCATCTTTAGCATCATTAATAGGTATATTATGAGCAAAAAGTGTTGCTGCACAAGCAACAATAATAAAAAATGAGATAAAGTTAGTAACAAAAGATCCAAAGAAGACGTCTCCTCTCTCTACGTTCAGGTCATCTTGAGTTAGTTTTTTATCTACGACATAATCTTGGATAAAAAATTGTCCCCAGGGAGTAATTGTTGTTCCAACAACAGCAACGACTGTAAGCAAATAGGCTTTACTAAAATGGAAAGAAGGAATAACAAGGCTTTGTATACTGTTGGACCAATTGGGGTGAGCCATAATGGCTGAGATTATATACACAAGATAGAACCCTGATAATACAAGAAAAATCGTTTCGAGTCTTTTAAAACTCCACCGGGTGACAAGAAAAAATACGCTAATGCCAATAAGGGGAACGGAAATAAATTTACTAATATGTACTATTTCAAGTGCTGCAGCAATACCAGCAAATTCGGCAGCGATAGTGCCTATATTTGCAATAAGAAGAACGGCCATAATAAAAGTAGTCCATCGTACTCCAAATTTTTCGCGGATAAGAGATGCCAGTCCTTTTCCAGTAGCAAGACCCATACGAGCACCAATTTCTTGTGTGATAGCAAGACAAAATGTGGTGAGAAAAAGTACCCACAATAACCCTGTTCCAAACTGAGCCCCAGCGATGGAATACGTTGCGATTCCTCCTGCATCATTATCAACAGAACCTGAAATAATACCAGGACCGAGAATAGCCAGAATGGGAAGGAATCGTAAAAAATAATTTCTAATTGTTTTCATTCTCGTTTTCCTCTTCAATAATCTTTAAAATGTCATCGATAAGAATAATGCCTGCTGGTTTTTTCTCCTGATCAACAACAGGGACAACACGTAAGTTATATTGAGCAAATAGCTCGATAATATCCTCAAATGGTGTATCCGGAAAAACAAATTTTTTATCTGTTATATTATCTTTGAGTAGTGATAACTTGTCTGCAATAAGAAGCTCTTTACTGTTAATAACACCACTAATTTTTCCATCTCCATTGGTGACTATAATCGTTTCAGGAACATTTGCTTGTTGCTCCATTTCGCGAATAACTTCTTTTACTGTCTGCTCTCCTCTGGCTTGGAAAAACCCTAAATGCATCATGCCTCCTGCAACATCATCAGAGAAGGAAAGAAGTTTGCGAACTTTCTGTACTCGTTCATCTCCTAATGCATTTTGTACTTCTTTGGCTTTAAGAGGGTTTAGATCATTAATAACATCTGCAATTTCAGAAATATGCATTTTATTAACAATGTTTTTAATAGTATTTTCTTCCAGATTTTCCAAAATTGAGACTTGAGTTTCTTCGTCTGTTTCTTCCAAAGCACGTGCAGCATTTTTTGCATCTAATGCTTCGACGATACCAACTCGCTCTTTTGTTCCTGCTTCTTCCAAAATATCTGCAATATCGGCAGGATGAAGAGTATTGAGACTGCTTTGCTTAAGCTTTATCCTGACATCTCCTGTTTGGTAATCAAATGCTTCAATAACAGTCCAAGGAATGATTGTTGTTTGATGAGCAAGAAGACTAAGCCCCAAACGTCGTAGAATGCCTGCAAATCCAATATCAATGCCCACCACTCGTAACTCTCCATTACTTTCAAGAACCACATCATTAACTCGCACAAGCCGTCTGCCGTCAGTATCGATAACTTGCTTATCTAGTAAATCTTCCACAAGATAAAAATCTTTATGATCATATGGAAGAAGGGGGATATGTTGGGTAGGAAGAGAGATATGTTTGTCAGTGACGGTAAGTGCTTGAGGAGAGACAGTTAATTTCTCTTTGCCATGCTTAATCTCAACCTTTGAGACAGGTGGATTAGGACGATTTTCGAATATCGCGAGATCAATAATTTTGCCAAACGGTTTGCCGTTTTGATAAATAGGTTTGTTGAGAAGTTGACTTAGATATACCATAGCTTCTTAATTGTAGGCTTCAAAGATTGAGGCTGTCAACCACATATTAGCTTGTGGCAGAGGGTTCGTAGTTAATAGTTCATTATATTCTCCTTAAATGGTGAACGATGAACAGTGAACTATCAACAAGTTATCCTATTTCCCTATAACCTTTCTAATATAGTATTTTTGGGGGTTGACACTTAGCACCAGGTCTGATAGAGTGCTAAATAGATTAAGGTTTATGGATAAATTAGTTCCGATAATTCCAATTAGAGATGGTATTATATTCCCCAACACCGATGCAGTCCTTACTTTTGGGAGACAGAAAAGTTTGGCAGCACTCGAATCATCATTCCAGAATGAGCGCGTCGTCTGTTTTGTCTTGCAAAAAAATGCCCGCATTAATGACCCTTCAACTGATGATCTTTTTGAAATAGGTACACTTTCTCGAATTGAGCGAATGATTCGCACAAATGGGGAAATCAACGCGCAAGTGCGTGGTTTAACTCGTGTAAAAATAGTTTCGTATGAAGAACATGATGCATATCTTCTTGCTCATGTTGTTGAGCTTCCTGATGTTGTAGAAGACACTCCAGAAGTAAAAGCTTTATGCAATCACATTACTAATGAGTTTAGACGCGCAATGAATCTCGGAAAATCTTCAGACTTTTTGGTTTTCATGAATATTATGTCTGATAACTCTCCATCCGAACTTGCTGATTTGGTAGCATCTACGTTAGATTTAAAACCTCAAGAAAGACAACATTTACTTGAAATAACCAATGTAAAAGAACGACTTGAAAAAATTGCAGATTTACTTTCTCGAGAAATTAAAATTCTTGAACTTGAAAGACGCATTGCTTCAAAGACTCAAGAACAATTCGAAAAAGGCGCACGCCAAGCGATCCTTCGTGAAAGACTCAAAACTATTGAAAAAGAATTAGGTCAAGAAGGCGATGATGTTGGAGAGATAAAAGAGCTTTTGGATAAAGTAAAGAAAGCGGGAATGCCTGAAGATGTTGAAGAAAAGGCAAAAAAGGAAATTAAAAAGCTCGGGCAAATGAATCAATTCAACCCAGAAGCAGGGTATATTCGTAACTATATTGAATGGCTAGTTGATTTGCCATGGAGTAATGAGAGTAAAGATAATGTCGATGTAAAAGCTGCAGAAAAGATTTTGGATGAAGAACACTTTGGTTTGAAGAAAGCAAAAGAGAGGATTATTGAATACTTAGCGGTGAGAAAGTTAGCAGGGAAAATGAAAGGACCTATTCTTTGTTTCTCAGGTCCTCCCGGTGTTGGTAAAACATCTATAGGAAAATCCATTGCGAAAGCATTGGGCCGAAAGTTTGTGAAAGTTTCTCTTGGAGGAATTCGCGATGAAGCAGAAATTCGAGGTCACAGACGAACTTATGTTGGGGCAATGCCAGGCCGAATTATTCAAGGTATTAAAGATGCAGGGACAAAAAATCCAGTCTTTATGCTTGATGAAATTGATAAAGTAGGTGCAGATTTTAGAGGCGATCCAACAGCCGCTCTTCTAGAAGCATTGGATCCAGAACAAAATCATGGATTCTCAGATCATTATCTAGAAGTTCCATTTGATCTGTCTGATGTGATGTTTATTACCACAGCAAATGTATTGGATACTATTCCTCCTGCACTTAGAGATAGACTTGAAATCATTCATTTTGCCGGATATACACAAGATGAGAAATATAAAATCGCAAAAAACTTCTTACTCAAAAAACTACGTGATTCAAATGGACTTAAAGAAGGTCAGATAGAAATAACAGATGATGCCTTAAAGTTTGTCATACAGCATTATACACGAGAAGCTGGAGTGAGAAATTTGGAAAGACGACTTGCAGCTATATATCGCAAAGTTGCAAAAGAAATTGCTGAGGGAGTCAAAACAAAAACTCAGGTTACAGAGAAGATAGTATCTAAATTTTTAGGCCCAATTGTCTATAGTGAAAACCTTATTGAGAAAAAAGACGAAATAGGTATGTCTACTGGAATGGCATGGACAGAAGCAGGTGGAGATATTCTCTTTATCGAAGTTGCGCTCATGCCTGGAAAAGGCGGACTTATTCTTACTGGACAGCTTGGTGACGTGATGAAGGAATCTGCACAGGCAGCACTTTCTTATATCAGATCTCGTTCACGTCTCTTTGGTATTCCAGACAAGACATTCCAAAAAACAGATATCCATGTTCATGTCCCTGAAGGTGCAGTACCAAAAGATGGGCCATCTGCAGGACTTGCTATTACTACAGCAATTATTTCAGCACTTACTAAAATCCCCGTCAAGAGAACTGTTGCTATGACAGGAGAGGTGACATTGCGAGGTCGCGCATTAGAAATTGGTGGACTTAAGGAAAAAGTTATTGCTGCACATAGAGCTGGAATTAAAACAGTTATTGTTCCTAAAGAGAATAAAAAAGATTTGGAAGAGTTTCCAAAGGAAGTTATTAATGATTTGAAATTTGTCTTTGTAGAACATATGGATGAAGTATTGCCAGTTGCTTTGGTAAGACCATTGAAAGCACAAAAGGTAGAAGATAATGAGCCAGAATCTCCAGTAGTAAGTCGCCCTATCTCTGCATGATAACAGCTTCTAGTTACTAACCTCCAGTGCTTAGCTTGCATGTTCATCTTAGGTTAAATCCCGCATCATAACTCGTAGAAAGTTCGAATTTTAAGGACGTTGATATTGGATCAAGTCCGGAGTGACGATAGTGAAGAATTATAAAACTTTTCTGAACGCGTCTTTACCTCTTCTTCCAGTTTTTTCCCTCTCTCTTGATCGACAACAAAGAGAGGTGAGTTTTCTCGGATTTTCATGACTTCATCTCTGGGAAGGATATCCTTTAGATTATTCACTTGTCGTAGGTTAGTAAGAATATATTGTTCAAGCTCCTCTTGCCAGGATCCTTTTTCTGTTTGAGGATTGAGTTCTGAGTGATTTTGTCTATGTTTTATTGCTGCAACTCGTGATGCAGTCCAGGTTTGGGTTGATTCAGGGACATTGGTTGCATAAATGGTAATAACATCAAGGTTATTTGGTGAGGGATACATTGTTTGTTTGGATGCAATATTGTAGGCAACCCTGTTTTCTAAATTTCCTCGTGCGCCAACATACGCATATTCTGTATTAAACCCACTGATATTAACCGTATTAACAATTCGATTATCGAGTTGTTCGGCAAGTGTATAAAATCCTTGTCTTCTTAGCCCTTCGGCAATACGTCCAGTCTGAACAATCCAGGAGGTCTCTGCTCCTTGATAATCCCAATAATCTAGTGGAGAATTCGGTTGATTGTGATTTTCAGCAAGGTCTGTAAGAGATGCTTCTGATTTTGCGCGGGTTCGAATACCTGCATCAGTTAAAAATTCATCACTAAAAAGCATGGCAATAATTGCGCTAATATATTTTTTCTTTTCATGTAAAAGCATCGGGTCAAAAAGTGTCGAGTTAAGTATTTCACCAACATTGGATCCTAGTGTTTCCAGTTTGCGTAATTTTCCTTTTGCATCTCTATCTGTTGCCATTGCGAAAAATTTTTTGTCCTCCATCCAGAAATAGTGCAAAACATTGTTTCTTATTTCACCTGCTAATTTCCTGAAATGTTTTTCCTTTTTTGGAAAAAGAAAGGCAGCTTGTTCGAATGCGTCAATTGCTGATGCCTGCATTTCAATTGTTGCAATGGGTTGTCGATAATCGGCCAAAATACCCCTAATTCCTTCAGTAGTATGAATAAAAGATGTTCCTCCATCCATCCACCCTTGATAGGTTATCCCTTGTTTATTCACACGTTGGAATTCGAGCATTTTAATTCGCTTGTTTTTTCGTAAGGGAAGTCGTAGCTGTTCACCTACTGTTGCAATTTTTTGGTTCATCCAATCCCAATTACGTAAGAGCATATTGTGATATGTAGGAGCAAATTGTGTGAGTTTATTCTTCTCTAAGAATTTTTGTACAATGTCATTATGTGGAGTAACAGTTGGACCAAAAACGACTCGATCCATAACCCATTGTACCCCTTGCCTGGCACTTTCTTTAATGGTGATTTTTCTCTTTCTATCTTGATTGATAACCTGTTCTTGAAGAATTGCTTTGTCGTGTCTTGCTAACTCGGCAATAAGGCTAATTGTGTCAGGGGTAATATCAAAACTTCCATAATATGTTACTTTTTCTCCTGTGCCACCCCATTTGGCTGATAATTCTCTGAGAATTTTTTCTGAGTCTTGGGAAACCCTTTGACCATTTACAAACAGTTCTCGATGTTCGTGGTGAAACTTTCCTGGTTGTGCTTCAGTAATATCATTTCTCTTCCATGCTTGACGTTTAACAAGTGACATGACAACTTTTTTGGTAATTGCTGGATCGAAAATTAGAGCGTCAACAGCAAGTTGTCTTGCATCGCGGCCAAATTCTGCGCTTGCATACAGATGACTGTTGCTCGCACTAAAACTTTGTCCCATATCCACTTTTTTAATATCATCAAAGGGGTTGGGGAAATGGTTAAAAGATTTTAAGTCTGGCATAGTGAGGGTAGTGTATACCAGCGTTGAGTAAGTCTTCAAGTGCAAATTTCGCAGGCAGAAACGTCATATCTTGGAAGAAATATGTAAGAAATTACTATATTGGTAATGGGTGAAGGAAGTATATATTGCTATAAGTCATGGGTTCGTACATAAAGTTGAGTTTAGTATCCAATATCTGATATCTTTCTGCGGTTTAGGTTTTAGTTTTACCTCCTTGTTCTTGACAATGAGTAAATGCTTATGATGTACTAATACTGGTAATGAAAAAGAAAACTGCCCAATCATACAAGAAAAAAACACTGCATTTACAATCTGTGCTCAAACTTCACTATATTGTTATTTTCTTTGGTCTTTTGGTGATAGTTTTTGGGTCGGCAAAAATGTATCAAAAGCCTCACGTTTTGGGAGCAAGTATCTTCTTAGCACGGGGTGGAGATGATAGTGGTGGAGGTTCAGGAAGTGGAGGCAATGGTGGCTCCTCAGGTGGAGGATCTAGTTCCGGTGGAGGAAGTAGTAGTGGTGGATCAAGTGGAGGAGGATCTAATTCGGGTAGTGGTAATAGTGGAGGAGGAGGTAGTCACGACAATAGCAATAGCGGTTCGCCGATACCTCAAAATGCATTACCGCAAAATAGTCAGGTTGATTGTGTTGGTCCTGATGGGAAGCACTTTACGACAGATTTTAAGAATTGTTTTGAATTAAATAACTCGTGGCATCAATCTAATTTTTCATTTACTCCTTTGTCTGTTCCCGTTACTCCATCTGTTCACCAGGAAGGTGAGCATGAAACTCCTCATCCAACAATGGGTGCTGAAAAAGTACAACAAGAAACGGTGCTTCATCAAGTTGAAAATACACAAAAGCTAGAGGTCAAAGTTCAGGGAAATAACAAGAAAATAGAACTTCATCAAGAAGGAACAAAAGTTGAATTACAAATGGAAGGGGATAAAGTAGTTGTGAAAGCGAAGAAAGAAGATGGGACAGAGACAGAATTAGAAAGTAATGATACATTTAAAAAACTCAATGAGAGTCTGAAAGAACAGGAAGTAGAAGTTGGAACAGATGAAGCAAAGGGTCTTACTATCAGAAAAGGTGAAGTAGAAGCTCATACAAAATTGCCAATCTCTGTAGATCCAACAACAAATGCACTTACCATAACAACCCCAACAGGTACAAAAACAGTAGCAGTGCTTCCAGATGAAGCTGTTAAGAATGTGCTTGGTTCAAAAATCTTAACTAATGTAGAAAATACTGCAAATACAACAGCGATTGGTACAACTACATCCCAAAATGTTACATTAACGACACTACATAACGAGGCTGTTTTTGAAGTCAATGGAACAGCTAACAAAAGAATTTTAGGACTTCTTCCAATTTCCTTTGCAAAACAAGCAGTTGTATCTGCTGAGACCGGAAAAGTAGTACAGACAAATGAAACTGTATTCAATAGAATTCTCGAAACCTTCTCATTTTAATCCTCCATCAGGTATAATATCTATATGAAACAAGATACTTCTTGGAATAAGTCAGGCAAATGGTACAACAAAATGGTTGGTGATAAAGGACATTATTATCACGAACATATTGTTTTGCCGGGGGCTTTACGTCTGCTGAGTTTGGAACAGCAAAGTAAACTTTTAGATATAGGGTGTGGACAAGGAGTTTTGGCTCGTTCGGTACCTACCAGTACAGGGTATGTAGGGGTTGATTTAGCAAGAAGTCTCATAGATTCTGCAAAAAGTAAAGACAAAAATTCTAAACACACATATATCCTTGCAGATGCGACCAAACGCTTACCTCTTCAAGAAAAAGACTTTACTCATGCTGCTGCTATTTTATGTCTTCAGAATATGGAACTTCCTCAAAATGCTATTCGAAATGCTTCAGAACATTTGCAGAAGAATGGAACATTTGTTATTGTCCTCAATCATCCTTCTTTCAGAATTCCCAGACAGTCAGGGTGGGGAATAGGAGAAAATAAACTTCAGTATAGATACGAAAATCGCTACATGAGTCCTATTAAGATTCCTATTACTATGCATCCAGGAGAGAAACATTCTGAGATTACCTGGTCATTTCATTATCCTTTATCTTTTTACACAAAAGCATTTACAGATAATGGATTTCTTATAGAAGCTTTGGAAGAATGGGTGTCTGATAAAGAGAGTGAGGGCAGAGTCGCAAAAATGGAAAATCGGGCGCGCAGTGAATTTCCTCTTTTCCTGGCAATTAGAGCTAGAAAAGTTTAAGTCTATATTACTATCCAATACCTTCTTTTTTTAGGATTTCCTTCACCTGCATCAACGATATTCTCTAAAATACCTCCATTCGCTTCAATGATTTTTTGCGAGCCAATATTTGTATCATCACACGTAACCAATACTTTTGTAATACCTAATTTTTTTGCTTCAGGGAGCGCAAGTTTTAGAATTGTTTTTCCATAGCCCATTTTTCTTTTTGATGGACGGATCCAATAACCAACATGTCCACCGATTTTTAAAAGATGTTTGGTGAGTTGGTGGCGGATATTTACCCGTCCGATAAATTCGTCACGATCAATAAGCCATAGTTCGGTTGTTGGTACCCATCCCTCTGGGAGATGCAGTCCTTTTGCGTGTTCTAGTAGATGGTTAACGAACATTACAAACGATTCATTTTCTACGGGTGCCGTAAGTAACGTATCTCCCATTTCATGTTCTGCCTCGTCAAGTGCTTGAAAATAACTCTCTTGATAGTTTATTGATGGAGCAACTAATTGCATTGCATAATTATAACACCTTCCTAATCATGTTATCTGGCAGCATCTAGCAAATTAGGCAAGATGAAAATTCCTCTTCGTACTCTTAGATATGATCTCAAAAAGCTGGAAGAAGCAGGATCTATCATTAAAGTTGGTACTACCCGTAGTGCCATGTATAAAAGTAATTGATTTGTTCTTGTAATATCTATAACAATACTTCTATGATAAGGAGGTGAGGGAAATTTTAAAACGTTCCTGGGTTTTTGTTATATTTTCAATTCTCTGTCTCTTTGGTCTTCTGAATCAACCGCACGCTGCCTTTGCTCATGAACAATATGTCTTGACACCACATGAACTAAACGTTGGTTTGGCTGATACGACAACGCATGTGCTGGATGTATTTAAAAAACCTGAAAATCTTGTTATCACAACAGAAGTAGGCATAGGAATCGGCATTGTTTTTATTCTTTTTTTTCTTTTCCAGTATTCACCAATCGGTAGAAAACTTGGTAGCATTTTAGAAAAACTAGATCCTGTTGGTCATGTGTTATTGAGGATTGCTTTTGCAGGGTCTTTACTCGCATCAGCATATTATCATTCCTACTTGGGTCCGGAAATCCCTATTACTTCAATTCCTGGTGGGAATCTCCTTATTCCTATTATGTATGTCTGTGGCCTATTACTTCTTTTTGGATTTTTTACCCGTGTTGTCTCTTTTATTGCCTTGCTTATTTTGATTGCCTCCACATTTGTCTACGGAGAGTATATGACAACCTATCTTAATTATTATGGAGAGTTAATAGCACTGGTTATCTTTGGCTCCTATATATTGTCTGTTGATAACAAGCTGTTTGGCATTTCTCCTCTTGTTAAAAAATATCAAAATCTTGAAATTTTGCTTATTCGTATTACGTATGGAATTTCTGTTATGTATCCTGCAGTTACTCTCAAGCTTTTGCATCCTGCTGTTATTGTAGAAATTGTGAATAAGTATCATATGAATCAGATCCATTGGCTTTTCCCACAAGATCCACTGCTTATTTCTTTAGGGACAGGATTTGCGCAAATATTTGTTGGATTATTGATAATCGTTGGGTTTGAAACACGCTATGCTTCTTTTGTCACATTTTGGTTGTATTTCTTATCTGTATTATTCTTTAAAGAAGCAGTCTGGCCACATTACATTCTCCTTGCTCTTGCATTATACTTAAGTATTAATAATGGAGGCAGTTTAACTCTGGATACTTTTGTTGGAAAATTTTTAGAAAAGCAGCTTGGTAAGAAAAGAATAAAAAAAGTAGCCCAACCGCACTTTCTATCGAATCGCTAATTATCCTGATTAAACAGTTTGATGGATGCCTACAGAATTAACCTTTTTGTTGTTTAATGAACTGATCTAAATCCTTCTTCTCAATACGAATAAACTTACCTCCAAGTTTTACTGCTTTTAATTTACCACTTCGCACGTAGCGTCGTACACTTTCAACACCTATTTGCAATAATGTAGCAACTTGATCTGTTGTATAAAAATTCTGTTCTGCGATTTTCTCTGTAGATTCTTCTTTGTTTGATTGAACAGTCTCCAAGTAGAGATCAAGAGATCTATTAATTGCATCGTGCATGAGTTCATAATAAGCATCTTGATTACCTTTTGTTTGTGCTGATTCTAAAACAGTGAGATAGCGATTTCTTTCTTCTTTCTTAATAATAGCAGGAGGAAAACCTGCTTGCATAAAAATAAAATTCATTAATAATCTTGCTGTACGACCATTTCCATCAACAAATGGGTGAATAGTAACTAACTTATAATGAGCATCAATAGCTACTTTAACAGGATTTTCTGTTGTGGTTTGTACCCATTTTATCGATTCTTCCATCAGCTCAGGTACTTTGATTGGATTAGGAAGGACAGTTGTTGATGCGCTGATCCGCGCAGAAGTATTGCGAAGTCTTCCTGCATCAGTATCATTGATTTTTTTAAGAATAATTCTATGAATGTCTAAAATATCTTGAAGAGTTAATTCTTCTCTCTTTTTATCTTCAGATAATGCTTGAATATATGAAAATGCTTCTGCATGATTAATTGCCTCTAAATGTTCTTGTATACTTTTTCCTTCAACGGTTATCCCTTTCTCAATAATAAGAGCTGTTTCTTGACGGGTGAGCGTATTACCTTCAATAGCATTAGATGTATAGGTTAATTCAACACGAAACCATTCCTCAAGATTATCTAAAATAGTCTTAGGTAACGGTCTGTAGCTATCTAGTAAGATCTTTTTACGATTGATCTCTTTCAAAATATTATCCATACAATACTATTTTATACTACTTAATACTACTTTTCAAGAAAGGTTCTATGGCTAATGTAGTGTTATGTTGCGGTAAGACTCAGTAGGGGATTCGAATCAAATTAGCCTCATGAGTTGTCGTGAAGTATTTATCTTTCTGAGTTATAGCCTTGAGTAGGGCGTAGGGGAGTCGAACCCCTGATCTTCACGTTGAGAACGTGACGTCCTAGGCCACTAGACGAACGCCCCTGATCAGCATATGGCTTATAGCTAATAGTAATGTATATTTTACCTTATTTTGATTGATAAGACAATTGATTCGAGTGTTATGCAGTTTTTCCCTGAGTCTCGACGGTTCGGGACGAATCAAAGGATAATAGCCTTCGACAAGCTCAGGCAAAAATATTTTGCATAGCAAGACAATTGAACGATACAGTAATTGCTCGTTTCTGTTTGTCCTAAAATACTTTTTCTTGTATACTAATATGGTGAAAAATGTATATCTTTCCGTTGTTATTCCCTCCTATGATGAAATGGCTAATCTTCAGAAAGGGGTGCTGGATAAAGTAAAGAGCTTCTTGGATAAAAAGAAATTTGATTATGAAGTATTGGTGGTTGATGACGGATCAAAAGATGGAAGCGAGGAGTTCGTTGAAAAATTTGTCCGTGAAAATAAAACATTTTCTCTTATTAAAAATCCTCATTTAGGGAAGGCAGGCGCTGTAACCACTGGTATGTTGAAGGCAAAAGGAGAGTATGTACTCTTTACTGATATGGATCAGGCAACACCCATTGAGGAAATAGATAAGTTACTGCCTTTTTTTGCAAAGGGATTTGATATTGTTATTGGCTCACGACATGGGAGAAAAGGAGCTCCCTGGACACGTCAGCTTATGGCGAAAGGCATGATGGTGTTGCGTACAGCAATTGTAGGTCTCAAAGGGATTGTTGATACCCAGTGTGGGTTTAAGGTTTTTAAAAACGAAGCAGGGAAGAAAATTTTTCAGAAAATGTATGATTTGCACCATGGCTACCAAAAAGTGAGTGGGTCAAGCGTATCAGCTGGATTTGATGTCGAAACACTTACTTTAGCTCAAATGATGGGATTCTCTATTAAAGAAGTGCCTGTGGTGTGGTTGTATGTTGAGACACGTCGAGTAAGTCCATTCAAAGACTCTGTTGATGCCCTCACATACCTTCTTAAAATAAGACTCAATAAAATACAAGGAATCTATAAGTAGTATTTTAGGATCTTATATCTAGTATTTAGGTTGGAAAAATACTAATTGTCTAAGATATGAGTTATACAAAATACCAGTTTATGACTAAAGTTCGCTTTTTAATTTTCCTTTATATTCTGACAATTCTTGGTCTTTTTCTCTACTCCTACACGCAGGTTGATTTAAGCCTGACGCTTTCCAGAGTGTCTCTTTGGCAGACAATTGAGAAAACATTTCAGCATATTGGTTACTTTCAGAGACCATTATCAACAGGTTTATATATAGTAATATTACTGTTGTTATTTAGTAGCTATGCTGGATTTCTTTTTGCAGCATATAAAAAAACGATCTCTCGAAAAACTGTTTGGATAGTAGTTATTGTTACTGCTGTTATATTAACATTTTCCTATAATGCATTCTCTTATGATCTTTTCAATTATATTTTTGATGCAAAAATAGTTACTCATTATCACTTGAATCCATATCAACATAAAGCCCTAGATTTTGCTCAGGACCCTATGCTTTCTTTTATGCACTGGGTTGAAAGAACCTATCCCTATGGACCATTATGGCTTGTCATAACCCTTCCTTTTTCTTTTATGGGAGGGCAAATTTTTCTTATTACCTTTTATTTATTTAAAATCATTGCCTCTCTCAGTTATGTAGGAACGGCCTTTTTTGTGGAAAGAATTGTTCAAAAAACAACTCCCAAAAATAGTCTTTTTTCTTTGGTTTTGTTTGCTCTTTCTCCACTTGTGATTATTGAAGCACTTGTTAGTGCACACAACGATATCGTCATGATTTTTCTCTCAACAATGGCACTATATTTATTAATTAACAAACAATATGTAACTTCTTTTACTTCTTTTATTGCTTCTGTGACTGTAAAATTTGCTACTGGTATCTGGTTGCCTCTTTGGTTGGTACTAGCATGGTATCAAAAAAGCAAAAGACAGATTCCATATGAGCTGTTAGTAATGACAGGAGCGGTACTGTCTGTTATTCCGGTTGTTTTGGCAACCACGCGGACAAATTTTCAGCCTTGGTACTTCTTATATATGCTGCCTTTCGCTGCATTATTAAAAAAACCTTTTATTTTTATTCCATATAGTATTTTTTCCTTTTTTGCACTCTTGCAATATATTCCATTTCTTTATACAGGTAATTGGGATCCTCCGATACCTATTTTACTCAACCAAATATCACTTGTGGGTATCGTCCTTTCGATAGTAACCCTTGTAACCTTGCTTGTTGCCAATTTCTCGGTTGCCAAACGCCCTTAGCTTAGCTTATACTTCGATTATTGTATTTGAAACGAATACTTATGTACTCGTTATGATATAACTTTTCTTGATACTGCTTACGCAACTTTTTGAGTTGCAAACCAGAGTAAGAAGCATATACAATAACAATATTCCTATGAAACCTTTTAAAAATTTTTTACCTGAAATTCTTGTATCAGCCGGTATTATTGTTTCTTATTTTTCCCTTCGTTTGGCTCATCTTATGAGTTTGCCTCTTTTTACAGATGAGGCAATTTATGTGCGGTGGTCACAAATTGCCAAGCAAGATGCAGCATGGAGATTTATTTCCTTAACCGATGGAAAACAGCCAATGTTTGTATGGTGGGCAATGGGGGCAATGAAATTTTTCCATGATCCTCTTCTTGCAGGAAGAATGGTATCTGTTATTGCTGGCGTTTTGATAACTGTAGGATTGTTCTTTTTAGGACGGGAAATTTTTAAAAATAAATGGGTTGGATTTTTAACTGCTGCTTTATATGTCTTGTATCCCTTTGGACTTGTCTACGATCGGATGGCAATGTATGACTCACTTGTTGCACTCTTTGCAGTATGGAGTCTTTATTTGGAAATTTTACTGGTAAGAAATCCACGGGCATGGATTGCTTTTACGCTTGCTTTGGTAATGGGTGGAGGAATGCTTACGAAGAGTTCTAATTTTTTTAGTATGTATCTTATGCCCTTTACCCTTCTTTTATTTGATTTCACCGGTAATGATAGACTAAAGAGATTATTACACTGGGTTAGTTTTGCTCTTTTAACAGTTGGTCTTGCAACTGTCTATTATCAAGTACTTAGACTTTCTCCATTTTTTCACATTATTTCGGATAAAAACGATACGTTTGTTTACCCACTTCACGATTGGATAAAGCATCCTTTTACTTTTGTACAAGGGAATATACAAGGTCTCTGGGATTGGTTTAGCACCTATGTTTCATATCCGATTATAGTTGCAATTGGTTTTTCATTTTTTATTTTCAAGAAATTCTGGAAAGAAAAAGTGTTACTTATTATTTTTTGGATTATACCATTTGTTTT
Organism: uncultured Gammaproteobacteria bacterium; assembly: GCA_964598355.1. Classification (GTDB taxonomy): domain Bacteria; phylum Patescibacteriota; class Microgenomatia; order Levybacterales; family UBA12049; genus DASQJJ01. The sequence continues at coordinate 19,244 of CAZRBN010000003.1, read as the reverse complement.
GTTGGGTTTATTTGGAAGAATTTTATATCCACGATTTATTCTTTTTATGACTGTTCCTCTTCTTTGTTTGGTAGCACTTACTTTCTATTGGCTACTTACGCAAAAGAATAAAGTAATAGGTATTGTTGTGACACTATTACTCGTTGCTTTATGGATTCGGGCAGATTACTTTATTACCAATGATTTTGCACGAGCACCAATTCCAAAATCAGATTTATCTCAATATAGTAACGATTGGCCAGCAGGGGGAGGAATTGCTCAAATTATTTCCTACTTACATATACAATCACAGGATAAAACTATTTTTGTTGCAAGTGAAGGAAGCTTTGGTTCTCTGCCGACCTATGCAGTTGAAATATACTTTAATAATAACGACCACGTTTTAAAGGAGGGTGTATGGCCTTTGGAAAATACTATGCCTTTAGATATTGCAACAAAATCAGCAGAATTCCCATCCTTCATGATCTTTAATCAAACGCAAGTGCCTCCTTCCGGATGGCCAGTACAATTTATTGCAAGATATCAAAAAGGTATTGGGAATAGCTTTATTAGTCTTTACAAAATTATTCCTCAGATAAAATATGAAAATAAATCATCAAAGTAATAAAGGTTTTTGGCTTATTATTACTGTTATTCTTCTTTCACTCCTTCCTTTTGTTAGTATTCTTTTTACGTCTTTTAATCCACATACTCACGATGGTCTTGTCCATTTAGCACGAATGGCTGCATATTTCACTGCACTAAAGGAAGGTGAATTTCCTGTACGATGGGCAGGATATATAAATTATGGATATGGCATGCCTCTTTTTATTTTTATCTATCAAGTTCCCTATGTTATTGCGTCCTTTTTTATTTTTTTGGGTTTGGGACTTGTATTGTCATTCAAACTTACTCTTGTAGTAAGTTTTGTCTTATCAGGAGTCTTTATGTATCTTTTTGGAAAAGAGTTAACAGGGGATGATAAAAAGGCATTTTTACTGACTATTTTTTATCAATTTGCACCTTTCAGACTTGTCGAACTTCTTATTCGAGGAAGTTTTGGAGAAGTATATGCATATAGCTTTTTGCCTTTGGTTGGATATGGACTTTTGAAATTATCCAAAAAATTTTCTTGGAAATTTTTTGTCCTTACAAGCATTGCTACAGCGTTACTAGTCATGTCTCACAATGCATTAAGTTTGGTGTTTTTTCTCTTTTGTACAGGTTTGATGCTTATTTTTTCTTCTAACTTCAAACGAACATTTTTTTCATTTGTCTCTCTGGTAACAGGACTTGCCATGTCTGCTTTTTATTGGATACCAGCATTACTTGAGCATCGATTTACGTATGGAGATCTTTTTATGAAGGATTTATACCTGTCTCATTTTCCGCCTTTGCAAAACTTTTTTGTTGCTAACTGGTTTAATGAAACACATCTCCAGACAGGAGGAATTTCTGTCCAATTGGGACTATTTCATGTCTTAGCCCTCGTGCTTGTCGTTTATCTTCTCGTGAAGAAGAAAATAACGGATGTAAAGATCCTAAGACTTTTTCTTTTTGTTTTGGGAGTAAGTCTTCTTACAGTATTTTTTATGCAACCTATATCAAAATTTGTCTGGGCGCATGTATCTTTGCTCAGGCAATTCCAATTCTCGTGGAGGTTGCTTGGAATTATGACCTTCACTACAGCACTTTTTTCTCTCAGTTTTTTTTCTTTTCCATTTTTTATGAAAAAGTGGGTGTTTATCTCCCTGATAACTCTTGTTGTCGGGACGACAATGTTTTATTGGCATCCAGCTTTGGGATACGACAAAATAAATGAGAATTACTATTGGCATTTTCCGCTGACTACTACGTATTATGGAGAAACAGATGTTATTTGGTCCGAAGGTCCAGCAAAGAATTATCCTGTAAAGCCTGTTACCTTTGCTGAAGGAAATGGAACTATTGCCAACTTTACAAAAAATTCCATAATGCACTCATACGATATTGCAACAACACAATCAGCAACTGTTGTCGATCATACAGAATATTTTCCCGGGTGGAAAGTACTAGTGGATAATACACCAGTTCCTATTCAATTCCAAGATATTAATTACCGTGGACAAATTACTTTTCCAATTACAGCAGGAAATCATCACATTATTGCGAAATGGGGAGAGGATAAATTGCGTTTTGCTGCTGATAGTGTTTCACTAATTACACTCTTTTTCCTTCTGTTACTATCAGGAATTACTGTGTTTTCTACTTATGCTAAAAAAAGAATATAAATTCCTACTACTTCTTATTGCTGTTTGTTGCCTCTTTTTTTATCAGGTTTTTTTACTGGGGAAAATACCTTTTCCCGGAGACTTATTAGCTGGCGAATATAATCCTTGGAGATCATATTCTTTTTTGGGATTTGCTCCTGGTGGTATGCCAAATAAAGCTCAATATTTTGATGTTATCAGACAACTATACCCTTGGAAAATGTTAGCTATTGAAAGTTTTAAACATTTTAAAATTCCTTTATGGAATCCATATAATTTTTCAGGAACACCATTGTTGGCAAATAACCAATCATCTGTTTGGTATCCGTTGAATATTTTATATTTTCTCTTTCCACAGTTTCTTGCTTGGTCAATACTTGTTGTGTTACAACCTCTTTTGGCAAGTATTGGTACATACCTTTTTACGAGAAAAATAGGAATAGGAAAATGGGGCAGTACACTTTCCAGTATTGCATATGGATATTCTCTTTTTCAGACTGTTTTTCTTGAGTACAATACCATTGGTCATGTGGTTGCTCTTTTGCCCTGGACCCTCTTGGGGGTAGAATTTTTTTTGCATAACAAAAAAAATCTGGGAAGTCTGCTACTTGTTAGTTCTATAGCCTTTTCGTTTTTTGCCGGACATATTCAGCTATGGGGTTTTGCTTTTCTTTTTGTTGTTGTGTATGCATTTTTCAGAGTATCTTCTTTTAAAAACAAACTGTTACTCAGTTTGGAATTACTTTTCTTATTGGTGCTTGCATGTGCTATAACAGGAGTTCAATTACTGTCAACACTTGAGCTTATTAATAATGCTGCAAGAGTCTCTCAAAATTATTCTTTTCTTATCAATAACCTTTTACTTCAACCCTATCAACTTCTCGTTGTTATTATTCCGGATATTTTTGGAAATCCAGCAACACGAAATTATCTTCTAACTGATTCATATCCAGGAAAGGCATTCTATATTGGGATACTCCCTTTGCTTTTTGCACTGTACTCCTTCGCAAGAATAAAAACCAATAAAAGTATACTGTTTTTTACGGGAGCTGTTATAACTTTATTATTCTTTTTAGTCCGAACCCCTTTCACACAAATTTTTTATACAATGCAAATCCCATTCTTCTCAACAGGATCTCCATCTAACGCCTTATTTCTTGTAAGCTTTTCACTCGCAATTTTAGCTGGTTTTGGTTTGGAATATTATTTAGAGCAGAAAAACAAAAAAATTTTAGCACTCCTGTTTGTCGCCTTTATAATTTTCCCTCTCACATTCTTATTGTCAAAAACCTTTCATATTCAGCTAAATATTAAAAACATAACCTATTCTCTCAGTGTTTTATGTGTTGGAAGTTTGCTTATCTTCATAGGATCCTTTTTTAAAAAAAGAAATGCCTTTATTGCATTTTGTTTAGTGTTGTTGACTATCCTTGATTTATTCTATTTCTTTAATAAATTTAATTCATTTGTAAAGCCAGCACTTGTCTATCCATCTATTTCGGTTATTAGTACACTACAACGTCTCACAGGAAGTCAGCGTGTGTGGAGTTATGGAAGTGCTTCTGTAGAACCCAATGTCTTGTCAATGTTTCATTTGTCAGATACACAGGGCTATGATCCGCTATATCCAAAAGTATATGGAGAATTTATTTCCTCATCACAAGACGGAAAGATTCATACAGCATTTACTAATCAGTCTCGTTCTGATGCTACAATTGCTCCTGCTTTTACAGAAGACGATCTCGATAAAAATCCGTACCGTTTGAAAGTTCTCAATGCAACAAGTGTTGGGTATATTCTCTCAAAAAATATGCTCAGTAACGACTTTTTAAAGAAAAGTAAGTGGGAGTTAACCTCATCTGAGGGTGAGTGGCACATCTACCATAATGGGTCTGCTCTCCCACATGCATATATTGTTAGATCTTCTGATACCTACGCAACACCTCAAGAATTTGCAAGAAAGTTTTACGCAGAAACATTTAATCCTAGCGATACTGTTTTGTTAGAAAAACATAGGAGTAACCTATCAGGCACAACAGGAGAGGCTAAAATTCTCCAGTATTCTCCTGAAAAAGTGACCATGCAGACCACCACCGACGGAAAAGAGTTTCTTGTGTTAACAGATACTTATTTCCCAGGATGGAAAGCTTTGGTGGATGGGAAAGAGGCATCTATTTTTAAAGCTAATTTTACTTTCCGTGGAGTTGATGTTCCGGCAGGCGTTCATACCATTACATTTTTATATCAACCTAGATCCTTTTCTCTTGGGGTAACTTTAACTATAATGGGAGTGGTAGGGTTGGCTTTATATATCATTGTTGTCAGAAAAATAAAAGACGGTAGGGAATCATGACAATAGAAACGGTTGGAAAAGTGTTTAGTATCTAGTATTTAGTATTTTTAAGTTTTTGGTTCTTAGTTTAAGTTCTAAGTTTAACGAGATTTATGAAAGACTTTTTTAAACAATGGTGGATATTTATTGCTATTCTTCTCGTTGCAGCATTTTTAAGACTTAACCAATTAGGGAATATTCCTCATGGGTTTTATCAGGATGAGTCAGCTATTGGATATAATGCTTACTCGTTGATTCATACAGGAAAAGATGAGTGGGGGTCATCATGGCCATTATATTTTAAGTCTTTTGGGGATTACAAACTCCCTGTATATGTTTACGCAACAATCCCATCAATTATGCTGTTTGGCATGAATGAATTTGCCGTACGATTTCCCTCTGCGTTTTTTGGCATTCTTACTATTGCTGTCGTGTATTTTCTAACAAAAAAGCTAACTGGAAATACAATCCTTGCTTTTCTTACCATGGGACTCCTTGCCGTCAATCCTTGGAGCATTCACTATAACAGGGCTACCTTTGAAGTGAGTATTAGCCTTTTCCTTTTTGCTTGTGGAGCATTTCTTCTTTTGGAATCATTTACTTCAAAGAAAAAAGGACTTTTCCTTTTAGGGACCTTTTGTTTTATTATTTCACTATATTCCTATAACCTTACTCGGTTACTTTCGCCGTTATTGTATATTCTTATTCTCTATTATGGTATACAAGGGAAAAAATCAGTATTGAAAAAAGAGGTTATTATTACACTTTTCCTTTCACTGCTTGCACTGATTCCTTTTATCAGTACATTTTTTACCCAAGCGGGTGTAACATCGGCAAAGGGCACATTACTTTTTTCAAGCGCTGTGGTAAAAGCACCGTTGATAGAATTTAAATCATATCTAGCAGGAACTCTCTTTAGCAAAATATTTCCTGTAGCACTCCTCCTTCTCTGGCAATATGCTGTAAATATTGCATCATACTTTTCTATTAACTTTTTCTTTCTTACTGGATCATCCCATGGCAACCATGGGATTGGGAATATGGGACAATTTTATTTAGTTGAATTGCCTTTTATGATTGCAGGAGTTGTTTTCCTAGTGAAGCAGAAACAACAGTGGAGTATTGTCCCTTTTGGGTGGGCAGTTATTACCATTTTGGTTGCAAGTCTTACTCGGGATGTTCCTCATGCAACAAGAAGCTTTTTTCTTATTTTTCCTTATGAAATATTTTCAGCATATGGCCTTTTGGTATGTTGGCAATGGTTAAAAACTAAAGGATCAACTGTGAGATTTTCAGCAATTGTCGTCTGTAGTCTTTTCATACTTTTTAATTTTATATACTATTGTGCTTCTTATTATGTCCGTTTTCCTCTTCTCTATACAAAGCAATGGAGACTTGAAGATAAAGCAGTTTCAGAATTTTTACAAGTGAATGATCAGAAATACGATAAAGTAATCTTTGACCAAAAAGCAGGATTCATCTATACATCACTGCTCTTCTTCAATTCGTATTCACCTCTTTTGTTTCAAAAAACCGAAATTCGTGAAAATGAAGATGCAGAGGGTTTTAGCATGGTAAAGTCTTTTGGTAAATATCAATTTAAGGATATTAATTGGACTGATGATTATCATAAAGGTAACATTATTATTACCACTGCAGATAGAATTCCTCCACATGTATTACCAATAAAGGTATTTACTTATCCAAGAAGACCTATATCTCTTGCTCTTAATCAGGAAATTGTTTCCTATCCAGTAGATGAGGTGGCATATGTTGCAATTGAAGGACAATAAATTACTTTATATTTGTAGTTTGATTATTTTGGGAGTACTCATCCTTCCAACTTTTTTATCGTTATTTCATCCCGGATTTTTCTTAAGCGATGATGGGAATTGGATGGTAATAAGACTTTCTGCATTTTACGAAAGTATTAAACAAGGCCAATTTCCTCCAAGGTTTTTAGTAAGACTTAATCATGGATATGGGTATCCAGTATCCAATTTTTTATATCCATTATTTTTATATATTGGTGTTCCTATCCATTTAGTTGGTATTAGCTTTGTTGATACTATTAAGATTATTTTGGGGGGAAGTCTTTTGGTATCAGGATTTTACAGTTATGTATGGCTTCGTAAATTGGTTACTACATGGGCTGCAGTGATTGGATCTTTTGTATATGTTGTTTTTCCTTATCATGTTTTCGATGTGTATCAAAGAGGTTCAGTAGGTGAGGTACTGGCACTTGCTATCCTTCCCTTTATTTTGTTGCAAATTGAACGAAAAAAAACACTTTTTACCGCAATTGGTTTTGCACTTCTTATCCTTGCACATAATAGTTTAGCAGTGTTGTTTGTGCCAATTCTTCTCCTGTATATGATTTATCGTAAAGCTTTTTCTCTCAAACAAATAGGAAGTATTATCCTCTATGCATTATGTTTTTCTGCTTTTTTCTGGATTCCAGCATTGTACGATAAGCAATACACTATTTTTGATAAAACACCTGTTTCAGATATTTCTGGTTATTTCCTTTCCCTTTTTTCACCTTTGATTGGATGGATAACACTATTATTACTTATTCTGACTTTCCCTTTTTTATTGCAAAAAAAACAAGTCCCTTTACGATTTTTTTGGTTACTGACTATACTCTCATTATTTTTTGTTTTGCCTATTTCTTTATCATTATGGAAGATAACGCATATTATTCCTTTTTTTCAATTTCCTTTTAGATTTTTATCGATAACACTTTTAGGAGTATCAGTATTATCAGCACTAGAAATAGAGCTTCTCCCTAAAAAAATAAAAGTGCTTGGTATGATTTTGATTATTGCCATTGTCTATCTATCATCATGGTCCTTGTTCTTTCCTAAGTACTACCAGTATTTTCCTGATACTTTTTATAGCACCAATCAGGATTCAACTACAGTCAAGAATGAATATATGCCACAGTGGGTAAAGAGCCAGCCCACTATATATACCGATCAAAAGGTACAGATAGTAAAAGGTGATGGAGTTGTTACTGACATTTTATTTAAAGGGAGTTATGCCCTCTCAAATGTTATTCTCAACAGAGATTCGGTTATACAAATAAATATTATTTACTTCCCAGGATGGGAAGTAAAAGTTGATGGTAAACGGGTAGCAGTATCTTATGCTAATTCCTTAGGCCTTATGCAATTCCCTGTGTCTTCAGGAGGACATATGATTCAAGCTCGTTTTATAGAAACACCGATAAGACTTTTTGCTGATATTATTTCTTTAGTTAGTTTTGGTTTGCTTGGGGTATTGGTATTCAGACGAACTCATGAAAAATAAATTACTATCTTTTTTACCTTTCTATATTGTTGTGGGAATTTCGCTCATAACAGTTTTGCCTTTATTTCATAACGGATTTTTCCCTATGCATGATAATACACAAGTACAGCGTGTTTTTGAAATGCATAAATCACTTAAGGACGGGATGTTCCCAGTAAGATGGGTTGAGGATTTAGGATACGGGTATGGGTACCCATTATTTAATTTTTATGGACCACTTGCATATTACACTGGTGGTTTTTTTGTATTTCTCTTTGGAAATAGTCTTCTCGCAACCAAACTGATGATAGGGTTGGGGATGATAGGAAGTGGACTAACAATGTATCTACTCGCCAATTCTTTATGGGGAAGATTAGGTGGAATAACATCATCTGTACTGTATCTTTTTGCTCCGTATCATGCTGTTGATTTGTATGTGCGAGGAGATATTGGAGAATTATGGGCATATGTGTTTTTTCCTTTAGCGTTTTTTGGTTTTTATAAGCTGTATCAATGGTTACAGCAAGATGAATTTCTTGATGAGAATGTAAAATTAGCTACAAGAGCACTACCTTCCCCGAAGGGTAGCAAAATTCAAAATTTAAAATTACAGTTTAAAATTTTAAATAGATTACTCCCGGGAATATCTATTGCCTCTGTTGGGTTTGCGGGGGTGATTCTTTCTCACAATCTTAGTGCATTTATGGTCACACCCTTTTTAGTTTTATTTATACTAATGCTGGTTTTATTCTCTAAACAAAAATTACATACTGCTTACTACATACTGCTTACTGTTATATTGGGTCTAACACTCAGCGCTTTCTACTGGTTGCCTGTTTTTGCAGAAATGAAATACACCAATGTGTTGTCCCAAGTAGGTGGGGGTGCAGATTTCCATAATCATTTTGTTTGTCTTAGTCAGCTTTGGCAGAGTCAATGGGGATTTGGAGGATCGGTTCCGGGCTGTGTGGATGGCTTCTCATTTATGCTGGGGAAAATACATATAATCCTGAGTTTGTTTGCCCTTTTTTTGCTCCCATTTGTATGGAAAAAGAAAAACGTTTTTGTTGCGGGAGTATTGAGTTTGGTAGGACTTATTGCCAGTATTTTACTAATGCTTTCTGTCTCTCAAACCATATGGGAAAAAGTTCCTCAAATGGCATTCTTACAATACCCCTGGAGATACCTTCTTCTTGCATCACTTTTTACTTCCTTACTTGGAGGTATGGTTAATTGGGTGGCTTTTCAAAAACAAAAAATAATAGGTATATGCATTTTTATTGCTCTTCTCTCTGGAGTGATATTTTTGTACGGAAAATATTTTCAGTCGCAGTTGTATGAATCTGTAACCAGTCAATCGTTGACATCACCACTTTTTTTACATTGGACAACTTCAAAAATATCAGATGAATATATGCCTTCAGGTTTTCATAAGCCTTCCAGTGTACGCCAGCTTCCAATAGGATTGATACATAACTCTTCAACGGTCGTGGTGAAGTACACATATACAAGAACAAATGAAAAGAATGTTCAAATTGAAATATTGACTCCTCAATTTATTGTTTTCAACCAGGCCTATTTCCCAGGGTGGAAGGTATTTGAAGGTACCAAACAACTTGCTTTAGAACCAGCCAAAGAGGGTTCAAAGGTGTATCTAACTTCAGGCTTACATACGCTTCACCTTATTTATCAAGGAACGACGATAGAACGTATCAGTAATCTTATCTCCCTCACTAGCGTAATTATCCTTATTCTTGGTATAATTTGGAGGATCCCACTAAAAAAATATGAACACAAAAGTATCTGAACTATCTATATTCTTTCCTTTCTGGAATGAAGAAAAAAACATTGAGAAAGTAGTTAAAGAGGCAGCCCAAGTTGCAAGACAACTTGCAAGTACGTGGGAAATTATAATGGTTGATGATGGTTCTTCTGATGCCACTCTTGAGAAGGCTCAAAAGCTTGCTAAAGGTGACCCACAACACCTTCGTGTTATTTCTCATCAGTCCAACAGGGGATATGGCGCAGCACTAAAAAGTGGTTTGGAAGGAGCAAAATACAATTTAGTTGTTTTTGCCGATGGAGATGCTCAATTTGATTTTACAGAAGTAAGTAAATTCCTAGAAAAAGCTGATGGAGCAGATATTGTTATCGGTAATCGTACGAAACGGCTTGACCATCCTTTCAGACATTTACTTATGAATCTACTCAAAGTATGGGATTTTGTCTTCTTTGGTTTTTATTTTAAAGATATAGATTGTGGCTTTAAATTATTTAAAAGATCTGCTTTAAAGAAAATTATGCCACTTCAGTCTGAAGGAGCAATGATAACAACAGAAATCCTGGCCAGAGCAAAAGTATCTCATTTGAAAATTGTTGAAGTAGGTGTTCATCACTATCCAAGAAAATTTGGAGATCAAAGTGGAGGAAATGTACGGGTTATTGTCAGAGCAATTATTGAAAGTTTTAGATTATGGATCAATTTACATTATGGAAGAACTTGATATCGCTGCCGTTACAAAGCGGTCAATTCACGGAGTATTCGCTTTAGTGACTCGTACGTTTTTTATTCAAATAGTGAGATTTGTTGTTAACTTACTCCTGACTATTTTCCTTTCGCCTGCAATTTTTGGTATTTATTTTGTTGTCAGTGCTGTTATTGCCTTTTTACAATATTTCTCAGATATAGGACTTGCAGCGGCTCTGATTCAAAAAAAAGAGCCTATTACTAAGGAAGATTTGCGGACAACCTTCACTATTCAGGAGGTACTTGTGATACTAGTTGTAGGTATAGCACTTCTTGTATCTCCCTCTATTGGCAGATTTTATCATCTCGATAGTAATGGTGTGTTTCTTTTCCAGGCTTTGGTTTTTTCATTTTTCCTCTCTTCTTTGAAGACTATTCCTTCAGTCCTTCTCGAGCGTGATCTTCATTTTGAAAAATTAGTCATTCCTCAAATTGTTGAAACACTATTTTTTAATGTAGTAGTAGTTATCTTGGCTATTAAAGGATTTGGTGTTGCAAGCTTTACGTATGCAGTCCTTGCTCGAGGAATTTCTGGTGTTGTCACAATGTATATTATTTCACCATGGAAAATAGAAGTTGGATTTTCAAAAGAAGTTGCAAAAAAACTGTTATCTTTTGGCATTCCATTTCAGACAAATAGTCTTCTTGCGTTGATAAAAGATGATCTATTGATTGCTTACATTGGAAAAGTACTGCCTCTGGCTCAAGTTGGATACATTGGTTTTGCTCAGAAATGGGCATTCACTCCACTGCGTCTTATTATGGATAATATTATCAGGATTACCTTTCCTTCTTTTTCAAGACTACAACATGAAAAGCAATCTTTAGGCAAAGCAATAGAAAAATCACTGTTTGTTTTGTCTCTTCTTATTTTTCCTTCCCTTGTTGGGCTTGTTTTGCTTGCGCCTCAATTCATTGAAATTATCCCCAGATACAAAAAATGGGAGCCTGCGCTTTTATCACTTACTTTTTTTGCAATAAATGCAGGTCTTTCATCAATTTCTACTCCCCTGACAAACGCACTCAATGCTATAGGGAAAATAAAAGTATCGTTGTCTCTTATGGTTTTTTGGGTAATAACTACTTGGATTTTTACCCCACTTTTTATGTACTTCTTTGGTTTTAACGGTGTGGCTATGGCATCGGCGCTTATTGCCATGTCTGTTGGGATAGTGGTTATCCTTACTAAACAGTATGTTTCATTTTCACTAAGAGGAGTATGGGTTCCTGCCTTTTCAGCTTTTTCTATGGGTATTTTGTTATTTTTCCTTATAAAATTGCTTCCCACATCAGTACCAATGATACTAGGAGAAATTATTATCGCTGCAGCATTTTATTTTGGATGTACCTATCTTCTTGCAAAAGACGAAGTAAAAAAGGATATACTAATACTAAAAGAGCATTTTATTAAATAATTATGTCTTTATCTGTTGTTATTTCAACCTACAATAGGCAAGAAAAGCTTCGTGCATGTCTTCTCTCAATTAAAGATATTGCTGATGAAATTATTGTGGTTGATAATTCGTCTCAGGATGATACTGTGAAGACAGCAAAAGAGTTTACTCCCCATGTGTATGTCAGACAAAATAATCCCATGCTCAATGTTAATAAAAATTTTGGCTTTACCAAAACAACAAAAGATTGGATACTCTCCTTAGACGACGATGAGAAAGTCACTCCCGAGTTGGCAAAAGAAATAAAAGAAAAAAGTGAAAATTCTGGCGTAACTGGTTATTGGATTCCTAGAAAGAATATTATTTTTGGTAAGTGGATAGAGCATACGGGATGGTATCCTGATTACCAACTTCGCCTTTTCAGGAATGGAAAAGGAAAATTTCCAGAAGTCCATGTACATGAAATGGTAGAGGTCGAAGGATCTTTAGAAAATCTTACAAATCCAATGGAGCATAGTAATTATGAATCAATTCATGAATTTTTGTTTAAGATGGTTATGACATATGCTCCAAATGAGGCAGAGGTACTTTTGAAAAAAGGATATGTATTTGATTATTTGGATAGTTTTCGATTTCCAGCAAGAGAATTTTTAAGTAGATTTTTTGCAAGGCAAGGGTATAAAGATGGTCTCCACGGACTTATGCTCTCTATGCTTATGGCTTTTTATCATTTGGTGGTGTTCGGATATCTATGGGAGAAGCAAAAATTTCCTTCTATTGATTCAAAAAAAATGTTTTCTCAATTTTCAAAAGAAACGAAATCCTTTAAAAAGGAAATGCAGTACTGGTCACATACTCAAAAGATTGAAACAACAAAAAATCCCTTAAAAAAAATTCTCCATAAAGCTGCAAGACGAATCGGTCTATGAAAAAAATAGTTATTGCGACAATTAATTTTAACAGTGAAAAAGAAACCCATGATTGTCTAAAATCTTTAAAAAAATTAGATACAAAAGATTTGGATGTAAAAATCTTGGTAGTGGATAATGCTTCAGTAACCCCTTTTACATTAACACCAGAAGAAGAAAAAAGTGGGGTACACGTTATTTATACAAATACCAATGAAGGATTTACTGGAGGAAGCAATGTGGGAATGCAGTACGGATTAGATACAGATGCTGACTTTGTTATGCTTATTAACAACGATACTACTGTTAATCAATATCTTTTACAAGAACTTTTGAAGCCTTTTGAAAAAAATTCTAAAGTTGGCCTTGTTGTCCCGAAAATTTATTTTGCTAAAGGCCATGAGTATCATTTGGAAAAATATAAAAAAGAGGAATTGGGAAAAGTATTTTGGTTTGCGGGTGGATATGTTGATTGGAAAAATGTGTTTACCAGACACAGAGGTGTTGATGAAGTAGATGAAGGTCAATATGACAAAGAAGAGCATATTACTTTTGCAACAGGTTGTTGTATGCTTTTCTCAAGAAAAGCATTGGAAAAAGTAGGAAAGTTTGATGAGAGATATTATCTGTATTTCGAAGATGGCGATATAAGCCAGAGATTTCTCAAAGCAGGTTTTAGCATTATTTATAATCCAAAAGCTATTTTATGGCATATCACAGCAGCATCAGGAGGAGGTTCAGGATCTCCATTGCATGACTATTATCTCACAAGAAACAGAATGCTTTTTGGCATGCAGTATGCACCTCTACGGTCAAAAGTAGCTCTCATTAGAGAGAGTATTCGTTTATTACTTATTGGAAGACCTTGGCAGAAAAAGGGAATTCAGGATTTCTATACAGGAAATTTTGGAAAGGGAAGCTACAAATAGTTTTAGGCTTAATAGAACAATTCTATGAAATTATCAGCGGTTATTATTGCAAAAAATGGAGAGGAATTACTCAAAGATTGTATCGCTTCGCTCAAATTCTGTGATGAGATACTTGTGGTTGATGCAGGATCAACAGATAATACAGTACAGCTCGCAAAACATCTTGGAGCAAAAGTTATTCATGGATCTGATGGCGATTTTGCCAGACAACGCAATATTGGGAAAGAGGCAGCAAAAGGAGAGTGGATACTGTATATAGATACTGACGAAAGGGTAAGCGACTTGCTGCGCAAGAATATCCAATTTCAAATTTCAAATAGCCAATTTCCAATGGAAGTCGTTGCTTATCGAATCAAACGAAAGAATTTTTATCTCGGTAATCATCCCTGGCCAAAGATTGAAAAATTAGAACGACTCTTTTATAAAAATAATTTGGAAGAGTGGTATGGAAAACTTCATGAGACTCCAAAAGTAACAGGAGAAATAGGCGATATAGATGGGTTTCTGTTGCATTATACTCACCGTGACCTTACGTCAATGCTTTTCAAAACTATTTTGTGGTCTCAAACTGAAGCGAGTCTTCGTCTGGAAACACATCATCCAAAAATTGTTTCATGGAGACTTATTCGTGTTATGGCGACAGGATTTTTTGATTCATATATCAAGCAAGGAGGATGGAAAGCTGGGACAATGGGACTTATTGAAAGTATCTACCAGTCATACAGCATGTTTATTACCTATGCCAGACTGTGGGAAATGCAGCAGATGAAGAATAATCAAACAAACGAATAGACAAATTGGATAGTTGATTTGAAATTTATGATTCAAGAAGGGTGAGGAATCGGCAGGGCCTCGAGATGGATGAACTATGATAAAATTTTTGCAAAGGTTTTGGCCAATAATTTGTATTGTAAGTATTTGGGTCTTGTTTTGTTTTCCTTATTTTTTTAGAGGAGGAGCTCCCTTTGCAGCTTCGTATCAAGTTACCGCTTTTTCACCATGGAGTATGTATAGCCAGTTTGGTCAGCCTGTTAAAAATGGAGCAATGCCAGATGTTATTACACAAATATATCCCTGGCGACACGTAGTAATGGATAGCTGGAAAAATAGACAAATTCCTTTATGGAATATGTACAGTTTTGGAGGCACACCGCTGTTAGCAAATTACCAATCCGCTGTTTTATCGCCTCTGAATATTATTTTTTTAATTTTTCCTTTTGTTGACGCTTGGAGTCTCTTGGTTTTATTACAACCTCTGCTTGTGGGAATAGGAATGTATCTCTTTGCAAAACACGTTGGAGTAAGTAAAGGCGGAAGTCTTTTATCCAGTATTTCATGTATGTTTTGTGGATTTATCGTGGTATGGATGGGATATGGAACACTTGGATATGCCCTTGCCTTTTTACCGTATGCCTTGCTAGGTATTCAAGGATTTTTCTTAACAAGAAAGATAGGATATCTTGTTTTACTTTCTGTATCTCTTCCTTTGTCTTTTTTTAGCGGTCATTTTCAAATCAGCTTATATGTTTTATTAGTGACTATTGCTTACTGGCTTTTTAAGTCTATGCAAAGCAAATCTTTTAGTCTTTTTGTTTGGTCAGGAGTCTATCTCTTCAGTGGCGTACTTCTTTGTCTTCCTCAAATTCTTCCATCTCTTGAATTTTACACACAGTCTCTTCGCAGCGGCCTTTTTCAAAAAGGAGAAGCTATTCCTTTGGGGTATTTACCGACCCTTCTTGCTCCAGATTTTCTTGGTAACCCAGTAACAAGGAATGATTGGTTTGGGCATTATGCTGAGTGGAATATGTATATTGGTATTATTCCTTTTTTTCTTGCTCTCTTTTCCGTGACTGCGTGGAAAAAACCTATTGTAATGTTTGCTTTCATTGTGGCTATTCTTTGTGTTCTCTTAGCATTTGATACACCTGTTGCGGATGTCTTTGTACGCCTGCATATTCCTGTATTATCAACAAGTGCATTAAGCCGTATTGTGAGTATATATAGCTTCTTTTTTGCGCTTTTAGCTGGATTTGGGTTTGACAGCTTATATTCTGTTCTCATAGCAAATAAAAAGAAAGCAGTCGGTACTTTAATAGCTCTGATCCTTATTCTCTTTGGATTATTGTGGGTTGTTATTGTAGGAAAACTTTTCCTTCCACTGGATAAAATTGTTATTGCCAAACAAAATCTTATTCTTCCAACAAGTATTGCATTGAGTTTTATCCTGACTCTTGCTGCAAGTATGATTGGTAATAAAAGGATACAACAAAGTATGTTCATTTTGCTTATTGGTCTCACTACTTTTGATATGTACCGCTTTGTAACAAAATGGCAACCATTCGATCCAAAATCATTGGTCACACCGAATGTCCCTGTTGTTTCAGAATTTCAAAAAATCCATGGATATGCGCGGGCAATAGGTAATTATGGGGCAGAGGTTTCAAACTATTACCAATTACCTTCTCTTGAGGGATATGATGCCTTATACCCAAAGCGGTTTGGTGAATTTGTATCCTATGTTGCAGATGGCCACCTGCGTGAGGCTGACCGCTCTGTTGTTTATTTTCCAAAGGATGGGAAATATACTTCTTCAGCAGTAAACCTGCTCAATGTCCAATACATTGTTCATAAAGTGGCAGATACGAATAGAGGGTGGACTTTTCCTTTGTGGAACTATCCTCAATCACAGTTTAGTCTTTTATTTAATGATGGTGTTTATCAAGTCTTTAGGAATAATGATGCTTATCCTCATGCGTTTCTTGTTGGAGAATATCGCGTCGAGCCTAATCCGGAAAAAACCCTTAGTATTTTATTTAAAGAGGTAGATCAGCGAAAAAGAATTGTTTTGGAGGAGCGTCCTCAGATGAAGATAGCAGAGGATCTACAAGCGACTTCCTCAATTGAAACATATACTGCAGATAAGATTACTCTCAAAACATCCGCTACGACAAATATGCTTCTCTTTCTTTCTGACAACTTTTATCCTGGGTGGAAAGCCTTTGTTGATGGAAAAGAGGCAAAAGTCTATCGGGCAGACTATACTTTCCGAGCAATTGAAGTGCCTCAAGGAAGTCACAAAATTACTTTTTCCTATGTTCCTTTGAGTTTTGTTTTAGGAGTATTAGGAGCGATATCAGGTTTGCTCTTTATAACAGGTGGATGGGGAATGAGAAAAAAGTTATTTTCTCCAAAACTGAAGGTTTCGCAACTTTAATTTTTCTTTTGCAAAGAAGAAAAGATATGCAATTTCTAAAAGCCCTACTGTGTTAAGTATAAGCATGATTACAAACCAATTGCGTTGATTTTGTTTTGCTGCATTCCAGAGGGCTAAGCCTTTCCAAAGCAAAGACCATAAAAAAAGAAGAAAAAGACCCCAGGCTGGAATGTTTGGTAGGTTCATCTTTAAATCATATCATACTTTCGAAGAAAGTCAAAAATTGCTACAATTACTTTGTGAAGATTGGTTTTTTTGATCCCTACCTTGATACCTTAGGGGGTGGAGAAAAGTACATGCTAACAGCTGCCTCTTTTTTCTCCAGAAAGCATCGAGTATCACTCTTCTGGGATGATGCTGCAATACTTCCTAAAGCTCAGGAAAAATATGGATTTGATACAGAAGGAATAAAAATTACCAGAAATATTTTTACTCCTTCTTATTCTGTCCTACAGCGTATTCTGTTTACTCAGGATTTTGATGCCATTTTTTATCTCAGTGATGGAAGTATCCCTCTTGTGGGGAGTAAAAAGTTGTTTGTCCATTTTCAATTTCCTGTTGAATGGATAAAAGTCAATGGACTTTTGAATACATTTAAGATAAAACGAGTGACAAAATTTATTTGTAACTCAAAATTCACTAAGTCATATATCGATAAAACATTTCGTGTAAAAAGTCTTGTTATCTATCCACCTGTTGATGAGTTTTCCTCAAATATAGTTACAAAGAGGAATATCATTCTTTCTGTTGGTAGATTTCAGAATAATAATGATGGCCGATGGGTTAAAAAACAGGATGTGCTAATTGATGTTTTTCGAAAGATGGTTGATAAAGGTTTGAAAGGGTGGGAGTTAATTCTGGCAGGAAGTTACTTGCCCGAGGATAAAAAAAATATGCATGCATTAAAGGAAATGGTACAAGGATATCCTATTCGAATTGAAGAAAATATTCCTTTGGGTACATTACATCAGTTATATTGTGAAGCAAAATTCTATTGGCATGCGACAGGATTCGGAGAGAATTTGGTGGAATATCCTGACAGGACAGAACATTTTGGCATTTCAACTGTTGAGGCAATGCAGCAAGGTGCAGTACCTCTTGTGATTAATGCTGGAGGACAACCAGAAATTGTTAAAGATAATGAAAACGGGATGCTTTGGGAGACACCAGAGGAACTTCTAGAAAAAACAGTATTGCTTATGAAAAATGATGCTCTCTATCAAAAACTTCAAGAACACGCAAAAGAGACTTCACGAGTATTTACTACGGAAAGATTTGATGAGCAATTAGAAAAACTTCTATGAAAAAAATTTCTGCCTGTATTATTATTCTCTTTGCCATAGGTATTTTCTTCAAACCATTTATTTTCAGTCATAAATTACCTATACCTTCTGATACCCTGGTTGGACTCTACCATCCTTTTAGAGATTTTTTTGCACAAGAATATCCACGAGGGCTTCCTTTTAAAAACTTCTTAATTACCGATCCTATAAGACAACAATATGTATGGAGATCGTTAGGGTTTGAAATAGAAAAACAGGGAAATATACCCGTTTGGAATCCTTATAATGGAGTTGGTACACCGCTTTTGGCCAATCAGCAATCAGCTCTTTTTTATCCGTTTAATGTACTTTTCTTTATACTTCCCTTTGCAACAGCTTGGTCTTTCCAAATTTTTCTTATACCAATTTTGGGTGCTTGTTTTGTATATCTCTACCTTCGACAAATCAGTGTTTCTTATTTTGGGAGTCTTTTTGCTAGTGTTGCTTTTGCTTTTTCCGGATATATGGTTACTTGGCTTGAGTGGAATACGGTGTCCCAAAGTTTTATATGGTTACCTTTTATTCTTTGGACAATAGAAAAAATATTTGCTTCAGAAGGAGGGAAAAAGAAGATTCTGTTTGGCGTACTTGCTTCTTTAGGACTTTCCTTTTCACTTTTTGCAGGACATCTTCAAACAACATTTTATGTTGGAATTATGTGCACAATGTACTTTTTATTAAAAATACTTTCTCTCAAAGGTTCGAAAAAGACGTATATATTGTTTTTTCTGGGATGGATAGGTTTGTTTGTTGTAACGACATTAGTACAACTAATACCAACAATTCAGCTTATTTCCTTATCTGGGCGGAATATAGATCTTGATTGGCATACGGCAGGGTGGTTTGTTCCTTATTATCATCTTATCCAATTTATTATTCCTGATTTCTTTGGCAATCCAGCAACACTTAATTATTGGGGGGTGTGGAATTATGGAGAGCTTACAGGGTATATTGGCGTTATTCCTTTGCTATTCGCTTTACTTGGAAGCTTTTTTGTTAGAAGACGCTTAGTATATTTTTTTTTAGCAGTTGTTCTCTTGGGACTTCTTTTTTCTAAATCTAATACTGTTGCCTCTTTACAATTTGTATTACATATTCA
>CAZRBN010000002.1:46711-56059 GCA_964598355.1 uncultured Gammaproteobacteria bacterium | reverse complement strand
AATTTACCTCCAGATCCCTTTTCATATATTTCTAAAGCATACTTTTGTGATGCACGTCTTTTAACAAAAGCCCGTGTTACTCTTTCTAGAGCTTGCGGAGACATTGCTTGGTCTTGAGGAACTCTGGCCAAAACATTAATAGCCTGACCAAACATATATGTTGCACGCACAATACTTTGCCTAACAACATCAGCAGGCTTTCCATCTAATAGTCTTCTTTTTTTGAGATATCCTTCATTCCCGCAAGAACAAACTCCACCACAAGGACAGACTTCGCGCTGAGTGATGTTATATCGCCCACTATCAAAACCTTGTTTTCCTTCTGACGTGATATCTTTCCCCATAGCACTAATTTTATAAGATATAAAAAATAAAATCTACTCCTCTGGCTTTGCTATTACAAGGAGTCTTTTCCAGGTTGTCCCTGGAGGCCAGCAGGTTTGGAGAATAAGTTGTTTGTCTGCCTTTTGTGCATTCACCAAGTAGCCAACTTCTGAAGGGTCAACAATCTTACTGCCAGTAACGGTATAGTTGTATCGTTGCTGCTTATAATATAACACCACACTATCTCCCTTTCCTAACTCTTTTAACAGATAAAATACTGCGTTATAGAGGCCAACATCCCAAAAATTATCTGTTGAGTGAGCAAAAAGGTATACGCTCCCATTTTGGTCGGGTAAGGCACTCCCTTTTGCATGTGCAACAGAGTACTTGAGGATGGGCAAATAGATACTTTTTTCTGTTGGGTCAACATTGGCAGTAATCTTTGCATTTGCTCCAATCTTTGGTATCAAAACACTAAACAATGTATCAATAGGTAACATACTGATACCATTAGGATGAGTACTAATAAAGTTCGATCCCAAAAATTTCCCCTCTCTCATGTGAGAAATTGGCTCAACAATATAATGACCAATACCAGAAAGTTTCCACAATCGATACTGCACTTCAAAATACGCAGCTGGACCAAAAGTAAGAAGAAATCCTAGTAACGATACTATAAGAAGGCCTGTTCCAAAAATAGAAAGGGCTGGGATAATCCCATGTCTCTCTTCCATAAGGATCTCAAATTATATCTTGAGAAGGTAAGAATTGGATAAGAAGAGAAGATGCGTCCCTACCCAGAATCGAACTGAGATCGTCTCGTTAGGACTGAGATGCTCTATCCTTTTAAGCTATAGGGACAAATCTGCTGGCAACAACTTCATATAGTGCCTTCATTTTCTTTAATAATTCTTCTCCTTTTGCAACCCGAACTCTGCACATACCATATTTTAACTTTCCCATCTTTTTACCTGGTAAAATATTCACATTTACAAAGTTTTCTTTGGGTATATTAACTATTTCTGACCAGAATTGCAAACATTCATCTCTATCTAAATCCTCATAAATTCTAATACTGATTCGTAATCTATCATCTGGAATATGAAAAACATTTCTTAACCCACTAACAAAAACTTTAATTAAAGCTGGATCTGTATTCGATAACCCAAAGTCACCTTTACTTCCTTCTCCCCAATATAATGCTGAAATAAAAATCATCTTTTCTTTGAAAGATAAATCTGAAATAGTATTATTTGCTTCAAGCAAAGACTGCTGTACCTTAAGTTCTTTTCTCTTTTTGCTACCCCCTCTTTTTTCTTCCATAGATAGAAATAATCATTATCTATAGGAACATCTCTTACGTAACGGGTAATAGTTGTTTTTGAGAGAGAAAGTAGTTGACTAATTTCTGAAATACTAGTGCCTTTTTCTCTTAATTCTTTTATTTCAGCTAGCTGAACAGTACTAATCCTGCTTCTTTTCACATCTTAATTGTTACTAATGGAAATATACTTGTCAACTAGGACGGGTCTGCTTTATCCACTTAGCTTCAGCAATACTGTTGTATTTTACCATACTGAAAGGTAGAATGAGGATTATTCGGGGTGTAGTTCATCGGCAGAACGCTCGGTTCGGGACCGAGAGGCAGAGAGTTCAATTCTCTCCACCCCGACAAATAAAATAGAAGGGTATCCCCCTTGCCTTATATTATCTACACATTTGAGTAAGTGAAGATTACTGTTTTTATTAAAAAATAAGTTTTATCTCTGTAGACTTTGTAAATTTATTTCCTTGTCTTTTCCAAACTGGTAATTTCATCCCTCCAAATAACTTTATAACTTGATAAAAAAATGTACCTTCAAATTCCCTTTGTGCATCTTGAGGGGTTTTGTAAAAGCTAGGAATTTCTCGAGCATGGGTGTTTCCCACAAACAGTACTCCCTCACCTGCAATAATTCCTTGTTCCGCAGCTTTTTTCATTGCAGTTATCATAGCTGTATTTCTGAATTTTTGTACTCCAAATGGTGTCTGATTAGCTAGAGAAAGTTTTGCTGGTTGATTACAACTATCTGCTACGTTATTAACTACATCATCTGTTCCAGGATTTGCAGCAAGCAAACCAGCGACAGTCGAAAATCCTACTGCCTTTGTTGCCAAACTTCGTAAAAAATCTCTTCTAGTAATTCTTCCTCTAGCTCTTCTTTGAATTTCTTTAACACCCATTGCTAAAACAGTCAATCCAGCAGATATTTCAAGTGGAGGAAGACCAAAATAGTCCAGAACAGCAACTATATTCATAGTAACTGAATTATCTTGAGATGTGGGATCTGGAGAGAATACAGGAATATTTTCTGGAGTTAAAGCAACAATATCTCCAAAATATCCTCCCCCACCAAATTTTTGGAGATCACCAATACCAGAATTTGTTGATTCAACAGCAACGAATCTGCTTTTTGCAACAATTCCTCTTATGGGCTCTTTGTACCTAGAGAAAAGACGACTTTCATGAGTGACTCCAACAATTCGAAGTTTTACTCCCCTAGGTAACTCTATAAAATCATGAGAAACACAAAATTCTCCACCATTTAGAGGAATTCCTGCTATTGCTTCAACCATAATAAAGAATATCATACTATAAGACTATAGTCAAGTTAATTCCTAGGCTCTTGCCTTTTGGACCTACTAGTTGATATGATTTAGAAGTAAATTAATAAAATTCACTGCAGAATAAAAACATTATTTATATGGAACCTAAGCTTACAAAAGAAGAGAAAAAAGCCCTCAGAAAAGAAGAGCGACAAGAGTGGGAGAAACAACTCGATACAGAAAAGCGCGCTTCACTTTTTAAAAAGATAGCTATTTGGGGAGGAGTGATCCTTTTCCTCGCAATTGGGGTTTGGGGCATTTATGCAGCATCTACTCAGCCTTCTCCAGCTACTCAATCAACAAGTATTACCATGCCAAAGGTCACTACTAGCGACTTCCAGCAAGGCTCACCGAACGCCAAGGCTACTTTGGTGGAGTATGCAGACTTTCAATGTCCAGCTTGCAAAGCATATTACCCAGTCGTAAAGCAACTGCAGAAAGACTATGGAGATAAATTGCATTTTGTGTACCGTTTCTTCCCTCTTGAGAATGTTCATAAAAATGCAGTTGCATCCAGTGAGGCAGCCTACGCAGCAGGATTACAAGGAAAATTCTGGGAAATGCATGACAGACTCTTTGAAACCCAAGATGCTTGGGCAGGACTTACTGATCCAACAGGCACGTTTGCTGGGTATGCCAAGGATTTAGGGTTGAATGTTGATCAATTTAAGAAAGATAGTAACTCAGATGCAGCGAAGAAATTTGTTGATACTCAATATCAAACTGCGCTGAATATGGGACTTCAAGGAACTCCATCCTTCTTCCTGAATGGCAAATTCATAGATAACCCGCAAGGCTATCAACCTTTTAAAACCTTAATCGATAATACACTCAAAGGTAAATAATTAGTAACGTATTATCTATTCTAAACATTGGAGAATTTCTAATTAAACTAAAGGATAAAAATTATTAATTATGAAATTGGAATTTCTTTAGAAATTAGGTTAATTTTAATATGGAAGGTTATTCACTTAAAAAGTTTTTCCAATCTCCTCTTCCCATGAAGTATCTCCCCTATCTATTCCTTGTCTTTTCCCTTCTCGGTTTTTTTGATCTAAGCTTTTTAACTATTCAGCACTACAAAGGAGTTATTCCACCTTGCACACTACATGGATGCGATATTGTGCTCACTAGTCAATATTCTGCTGTTGCAGGCATACCGATAGCACTTATTGGAGCTTGTTACTATCTCATCAATCTTGTCGGCATGGTTTTATTCATTCAAATAAAGAATAAAAAACTTCTGTCAGGTCTTTTTTCATTGAATGTCGCAGGTCTATTTGTGGCAGCTGTCTTAGTCTATCTTCAAGCATTTGTTATCCATGCATTTTGTCAGTATTGTCTCTTCGGCGAGCTGATGATATTTCTCATATTTGATAGCCTTTGGTGGATGTATAACAACTCTTCCAAGACATAGCTCTTGCCTTTTACCATATAAAAAAGCTATAATTCCCCCATGTCAGATAGAGAAAAACCAATAAATCTAGGCTCTAGAAAAGTCGTCAAACAACCAGTGCGACACCTACCTCAGCAAACAAAGACAGAGGTAGCATCTCAAAACGTAACTGATGATTCTCAACGTTTTAATAATAGAATATCCCGTTACCAATAAACCTCTTCTCAAGAAACTGACCTGGCAGAAGCTCAACGAATAATGAATTTGTCATAAAACCTACTTTTAAACCTAAAGAAGATTATTCTTCGAGTGAAGTCCGCTTATGAGCGGACGAATCGAGAAGTCCAAAAAGGAACAATTCTCGACGCGCTAGAACAATAATCTACTTTTATCTTTTGGGTGTGGGAATTGAAGTCAAAAATTTTGGATTGGAACTTTATCCTAATTCTTCTTCGGAGTAGATTTGGGAGCGGTCTAATTTGTGCCAAGGGAAAATATCTTTCTCATCAAATAACAAAGTTACTTCTTTTTGTGCAGCCTCAGAAGATTCAGAAGCATGAATTAAATTGTACTGCTGACTCATACCAAAGTCCCCTCGAATAGTGCCTGGCTGTGCATCTCGAGCCTTTGTAACACCAATCATGGTGCGGATCGTTGTTGCTGCATCCATTCCTTCCCAAACCATTGCAACAACAGGATAGGATTGCATATAGCCTTTGAGAGCTGGAAAAAAAGGCTTGTCTTTATGATGCACATACCATTCCTCAAGTAGAGAATTAGAAAGACTCACCATTTTAAGAGCCACTAAATGAAGCCCTTTTCGCTCAAATCTGTGGATAATTTCTCCAATAAGGCCTCTTTGGACACCATCCGGCTTTACTAAAACAACTGTCTGTTCCATATGTATAATCTCTTCCTTGATCTCTTTCTCCTTTTAGGCGACCGTTCTTTGAACGTAGTGCCCCTGTGGTAAGAAGGATTAAGGAGTGAGGTGATCCTCTATATGATATTAGATATTTGATATTGGTGCAAGAAGGAATATAAGTATTGATTTTGCAATTTTTGAGATTACCCTAACGCCCTATTATCTTTGTGGCGTTTTTACTTGCTGACTTAATATGACTGTTGTTTCTCCATTAGGATGAAACGTAAAACTTGTTGTTCTCCTCATCCGAGCACCTGCCTGATCTACAGTAACCTGGTCAAATCTTCTGTCATACCTCATTACATAGAAAGTAGGATCTAAATTTAAAGATACTTCTGCTGTCCCTACATGCGGATCAATTATGATAGACCTGCGGGAGTCCGTTGGTTTTGGTTGTCGTATTAGTCTACTCTCTAACCATTCCATCAATCTTCTGCTTCGAGATAGAGGAACAGCTTTTTGTGCTTCTTCTACTGCTCCCAAAAGAGCATCTCTGAATGTATTCTGTTTGAGTGTGTCTGTAGAAAATCCAAAAGGGGCCTTTCCCGTTGCAGACTCATGATATTCATTATTTCCCTGCACATCATAACGTTTTCTAAAGATTTCACCTGCTAATATAACCTGAACACCGTCTGGAAGTTCGTGGGGTTCTTCAACTGATCTACTCATACACTATAATCTAATTAAATATCTCTATCTTGTCAAGGCGTGATACTATGATAAAAATGTAGACAAATGGAGAATGACAATGAAGCAATGACACTTTTATTCAAGTTTCAAAAGACTCTCTAGATTATCAGCTTCAAATTTTCCAATAACAGCGAAATTAAGGGTCTTTTCAGTCAAGTATTTTTGTGCTACTCGCTCAATATCTGCAAGCGTCACTTTATTGATCATCTCGATATTCTTTGCTGGAGTATACAGCTCATCTTCAAGAATTTCTTGGTGAGCAAAATAGATAGCAACAGATCTACTGTCTTCCAAATCCATAACAAAATGGCCATTAATGTATTCTTTTGCTCGCTGTAATTCTTCCTCTGTCACAGATCCTGGCTTTTTGATTTTTTCAAGTTCTTCCAGAACAACTTTAACTGCATCTTGTGCCCGTTTTGGATCAACACCTGCTGTTGTGACTAATGTTCCAGTGTCTGTGTAGTTGTCGGAAGAAGTCCGTACATAATATGCCAAGCCACGCTTTTCTCGCACTTCACTAAACAATCTACTACTCATTCCTCCGCCCAAAATCGTTGATAAAACTTCAAGTGCGTGCTCATCTGGATGCCCAAGAGCAACTGTCCGTACCCCAAGTGCCAAATGAACCTGCTCTGTTACTTTTTCTTTTACAAAATGATTAGGTTTTTCCTGCTCTTCCTTCACAGGCAAGGCAGAGAGTGTTGGGAATTGTGGCATTCCACCAAAATACTTTTTCACCAGGTCTTCTGCTTTGTCACTCTCAATGCCTCCAGCAACAATAACCGTCATGTTATCTGCACTGTACAGAGACTTCATATATTCAACAAAATCATTTCTCGTTACTTTAGAAATAACATCTTTTGTGCCTGCAGTATCCCAGCCCATTGGGGTATCATCATAGAGGACTCGCTCATATACATCCCCCAGATTTCGCATAGGAGTATCTTCATACATATTAATTTCTTCAATAATCACGCCTTTTTCCTTCTCAATCTCTTTCTCATCAAAAACAGAGTGATTAAGCATGTCTGAAAGTAAATCAAGAGACAATTCAACATGATTACTTTGTGCTTTTACGTAATATCCTGTGTATTCTTTTGAGGTGAAGGCATTGAATTCTCCCCCAATACCATCAATAAGGGAAGAAATAGCCATTGCTGATGGACGTTTTTCTGTTCCTTTGAATGCCATATGCTCCAAAAAGTGAGAAATACCATTATTGAGCTTTGTTTCGTATCTACTCCCTGCCCCAACCATAACAAGCACAGTTGCAGATTCAAAAGAAGGCATAGGGATAGTAATTACTCGAAGGCCATTTGGTAAAACTGTACGTGTGTAATTCATAAATTCAGCATCTAGTTCGCTTCTAGTGACTAGTTAATTCCGTCATTGCGAGGAGTTTTGTTTTAGAAAACGACAAAGCAATCTTTTCTGGAAAATTAAACCTAGCTGTCTTAGCTATAAGCTCAAACTATAAACAAGTATATCACTTTCTACCAACTATTCAAGATGGGAAAGAGTTACATTTTTTCAGGAACTGCTATTCCAAGCAGGTTAAGGCCTTGATTTAGCACAATTCCAGTAGCTTTGGTTAAGCCTAAACGAAACAGTTTATCCTCCTCTGCCGGAGCATTGAGTATCCTATACTTCTGGTAGAAGTTATTAAAAAGTTGAGATAGTTCGAACAAATATTCTGTCACCACATTTGGACTGTATGTTGTCGCTGCTTCTTCTACTATTTCTACAAAATGATAGAGCTTTCTGAGTATCTCCGCTTCCTCAGGCTGGGGCGAGTATTTGGTATTTAGTATTTGGTAATTAGTATTGATTTCGGATTTAGCTAAGATACTCTGTGTCCTAGTATAGGCATACTGAACATAAGGTCCTGCATTCCCTTCAAAGCTCACTGACTCTTCAAAACTAAATGAAACATCCTTCCCAATGCTGGATTTTAGAAAGGCGTACTTTATTGCCCCAACACCTATCTGTTCAACAATTGTGTCTTGCTGGTCAGAGTTTAATTCAGACTTTTTAACCTGATCTTTTATTTTTTCTAAAGCAAAGTCTTTTGCCTCATCCAAAACATCTTTAGCTGCCAAAATCTGACCTGTACGAGAAGACATCTTCTTTCCACCTGCAAGCTTTACCATTCCATGACCAATATGCTTTGTTTTGGTAGCTAACTCCGGATTTACCAGAGAAAGCGCCTTAATGAGTACTTTAAAGTATTCATTAATTTCATTGCCGGTAAGAATAATGGAAAAGTCATAAGGAAATTCCTCATATTTCCATTCCGCCAAGCCTAATTCTTTTGCTTCATACGTAGGCAACCCCAAACTGTTAATAAACACTCTGTTATGAAGCGCATGCTCTTTCCCTGGAAAAATAACAGCACCATCATGTTCTACAAAAACCCCATCTTTTATATGATCCATAACCAATGTATATCCTTTTTCTCCTGCAATACTTTCAGGATAGTAGCCTTGAAATTTCATCCCTACTCGTTGATAAATAGTTTCAAAATACTCAAGACTCCATTTTCTTCCAAGAGTATACAAGTGATACACACGTTCTAGCGCTTTTTCATCTATAATAGCGTCTTTCTTATAATCAACCTGAGGCACAATCCCCTTATCCACTTGCCACATCTTCTGAGCAGCAAGATAAATAAGTTTATTAAGTGTTTTTATTTCTTCTGCAGCTTGAGAATTTCCTTCATATGCAGCTGCTCCTTTTGCATAGGCTTGCCCAAAATATTCTATTCTCACATCTAACGGTTTTTCTTCCAAAACTGTAAGATCTATATTGTCCTCTTCAAACTTCTCCTCTAATCCCCACAGAGCTTTTGCAACATGCATTCCTACATCTCCAAAGTAATCTGCCCTCTGTACGGTTGCTCCAATTGCTTCAAAAAGACGAGATAACGACTCTCCTACAGTGTTTGTGTATAAGTGACCAATATGAAACTCTTTAAATGGATTGGGATCAGTAAATTCTATAATTACCTTTCTCCCTTCCATTTTTCTTGTCTTACCAACATTTTCTGGAGCATCTAGCACATTACTCTCACTTCTGCTTAATTCGGTATTTGATAGGTAAAAGTTAATGAAGCCAGGCTTCACAGCCTCATATCTAAGGATTCCCGAAAATTCCCCGTTTTCCTCCAAAAAGCTTACCACTTTCTGCGCTGCTTCTAATGGAGATATGCCTAAATCTTTTCCAAGTTGAAAAGCAATATTCGAAGTCCAGTCTCCATTTTTACCATCCTTTGGAATAGACAGAGCTACAGGAATCTCTTTTCCTGTTAACTGCTTCACAACCTCTTCTAATTTTTGAATCACATCTTCTTTCATAAGATATAAGA
>CAZRBN010000002.1:0-46611 GCA_964598355.1 uncultured Gammaproteobacteria bacterium | reverse complement strand
TGCTTCACAACCTCTTCTAATTTTTGAATCACATCTTCTTTCATAAGATATAAGAGTTAGCTAAAGAACTTCTTAACTCGCTATGCGTATGCCAGAAGTCCATCATCTCTGGATGACGCTCGAAAAATATTTTTTTTGTTAACGCTTTACCCTTCTATCACAATATCTATTGTATTCATATTCGCTCCCTTATTATACCTGAAAAACAAGTAATCACAAACTCATTTAATAAGGTACTCTTTATGCTTTTCTTATATTCGACATCGCAGGTTTGGATATTTCATCCAAATAGCTTGTTTCAATTCGCTCACAAAGACGAGAATACGTATCAGTGTAAATCCACTCTTAATCTATGTAAATCATTTGTACATGTAGCGCACAAAAAATCCGCCCCTTCAGGCCTCCTTACTGAGGCCCTGAAGCGACGGACTTATTCAAGCCTTTCCGCTTTAATTATAAGGATATTTATACTATGAGTCACCATCCTTGTCAAGAGGCAAAATGCTAATTGTCTGATTTTTGTCAAGCAAATTCATTTTAATAAGAAAATGATAATACTTGAGCACAAGAAATGATCTAATTACCCTATGGTAGTCGAACGAAGAGTAAAAATTGGTTATACGTGTGGTGTTCCTAGACATATAAATCACGTGAGAGATGAAAGAATGCTTTCAGGACCTTTTCCTGAAGCTCCTGATGTTACGGAAAGACGAATACTTATAGTCGGTCTAGATGGAGATTGCACGAGAAATGTCCCAGGTGACGCACGCTTTCAGAGTGGATATTGGGGAGACACTGAGCAAGTTCTTGTTTTTGACACCCATAACTTCGGGGGACAGCCTGAATTAAGAAGAAATAGACCTGAAGAAAGTCGAATTAAGGACCATATAGTTGAAGATCAAAAAAAAGCACAAAAAAATTAAAAGAAGGAACAAGAATAGCCTTACAATAAATCCCTCTCCCCTCTTGACACACTGTAAGTATTCCTGTCATGATTTAATGAGTAACTAGTTACTAGGTTTCAGCTCTCTGTTAGAAGCTAATAGCTGAAATATTATTACTATGAAGATTTTACTTATAGATGATGAGGAAGCAATTTCAGAGGTTTTTAAACAAGCTCTTGAGCAAGACCCAGATTTCCAAGTGATTACAGCTCTTACGGGTAGCGAGGGTCTAGAAAAAGCGAAAAAAGAGCATCCTGATGGTATTTTTCTTGACCAAGTCTTGCCAGACATGAATGGCAATCAACTCCTTGAGCAACTCAAAGCAGATTCAGAGACCAAAGGTATTCCTGTTGCTATCCTCTCAAATTTCAATCAGGATACTCTGGTACAAAATGCAATGAAGATTGGTGCATCAGACTATATATTAAAGTATCAAGTAGCTCCCCAGGATCTACGTGAAAAAGCAAAACAACTCCTTAAAGGAGATACCTTCGGTGCTCCCCCTGTGCAAGCAGTCACGCCAGTTCCAGATAAAGAAAAATCGTAAATTAAAAAAGGGTAAAAGCGTCAATCGTTAACTGTCAACAAATCCTTAACAATTAACGCTTCCCCGTTAACACTGTCCTATGCAACCACAATCTGCCCAAGACTATAAAAATCTTTTAACAGAAGTTATAAAAAAACAGATAGTTATTCTGGGTCCGGATATTACTCTTTCAAAAGCACGCAACGTGAAAGGGCTAACAGTCTTGAATGATGGAACAGTTACTGAAGTAGCAGGCTCCCCTCAGGAGGTAATCCAAGCTCTTATAGACCAATTTGTGCAATTATCAGGTCTTATTGTTAAAAAAACAATGGAACCTTTGCTAGCTACACAGCAGCCAATTCCTCCAGCTCCATTGCCTACACCTCAACCTATTCAACCAACTGTCCCCAACCAACCAGCACCAGTTGTAGATCAGGCTCCAGTACCTGTTGTCCCTCAACCTACACAACCAACTGCTCCTAACCAACCTGCGCCAGTCGTAGATCAGCCTCCAGCACCTGTCTCCCTCCCTACTCAACAGTTAATTCCACCAACGCCTCTACCTGAAGCTGTTCAAACTATCGTACCACCTGTACCTCCTGCTCCACCACAGCTTGAAGTAATACCCACTTCTAATTCACAGCCACAACCTGTGACTTCGGCAGAGACACCATCCGCAGAACAACCACAAGCATCTATACCCAACACACCGCCAACACCAGCGACGAATCCGTTGGCAGCCTAAGTCAGGTAGCAGTTACTAGATGCTAGTTGACAGATAAGTAAAGAAAGATAATTATAAAACTAGTATCTGAAAGCTAATAACTAGAAGCTAAATATATGTTTGAAGGAATTGATACACAACGAATATTAACCATTATTGTTGAAGCAGGCTCCTTTGTCGCTGCTTTTGCTGCCATTGCTGCGGGAATTGTTATGGCCTCTGTCACAAAAAAATTCGGCACTGGTATCTTAGCCTCAGGATTTAAAACAAATTCTCTCGGCGTTTTATGTATAGCACTTGGTATTATTATTGATGCTGGCAGCTCTTATCTTGTTGTTAGTGGCTATTCCAATCTGCTTCCCCAAGTCGCAACCATTGGTATGCTGATTGCAAAAGAAGCATGCTTTGTTATCGGCACCTACATTATTGTTATCGGAAGTAAAAAAACAGGAGACAAGCTCGAGTCTTTAATGAAATGAGCCAAAGGGATAACATATGGCTCAGTTGGCTCTTTTAACCCCTTTGGCTCCTATATATGAATATCACTACTATCCTCTCTCTCGCCAGCATGGGGCTTTTCGGAGTCTTGGCTGTCTATTTTTCTATTCGCGAACAACGCCTTAGAAAAGAATTGGTTAGTCGTGATGCCAGTCGCAAGCGCAGAATGTACGAATTGTCGGTGCTTAAAACTCTTCAAGAAAGAATTGGCTAC
The DNA here is from genome assembly GCA_964598355.1 of uncultured Gammaproteobacteria bacterium. Classification (GTDB taxonomy): domain Bacteria; phylum Patescibacteriota; class Microgenomatia; order Levybacterales; family UBA12049; genus DASQJJ01. The sequence goes on along the minus strand of CAZRBN010000002.1, from coordinate 43,705 downwards.
TCTTTAGATGTGGAACGTGTTATAGATACTCTCACAGGCAGTCTCAAAAATCTCTTTCCCTATTCGACAGTATCTTCTATTGTCATCCATCAAGACAAGTATGTCTTCAAAATTGCCCTTGAAGAGCGGGTTGGAACAAATTTTGTCGAGCAAGTCAAAAAAAATATGCTTGCCTCACTTGCCTCTCTTATGGATCACCCTCTTCCACAACATTCTGAGGAATTTAAGACAGGTCTTATTGTCGATGATGACAATACCAATCCACTGGCTTCATTCTTCCATATTCCACTCATAATCAAAGGAGAAATTGTCGGGCTTATTAGTATCTGCTCTACTCAACCAGGTCTCTATAAAGAAGAAGATATGACTATTCTCTACCAGCTTACTTCTTCTGCTTCCAATGCACTTTCCAAATTAGAAGAAGTTATCTCGACAGAGCAGGAAAAATTGCTATCCATGATTGCCAGTCTTGCTGACGGTATTCTTATGATTGATGTCTCCTACAAGCTCACGCTTATCAATCAGGCTGCAAAAAACCTCCTCGGCATTCCCCACCTCACCAATCCAACCATTTTTGACGCAGTAAATATGCTTTCCAAGCAATCTGACTTTGGAACAAAAATAAAAGAAGCATTAAGTCTTGGAAAAACTATTGAAGTAAAGGAGCTTCTGTTAGTTGAAAAGACTGTTCAGGTTATTGTAACGCCTGTTTTTGGTCCTAACGAGGATATTGCAAGCAGCCAAGAAAAAAAGATTATGGGAGTAACAGTCCTTATTCACGATATTACGCTTGAAAAATCACTCCAACAGATGAAAGAAGACTTTACCAATGCTGTTGTTCACGAACTTCGCTCGCCTCTTACTGCCATGAGGGCCGCAGCCGAGATTCTGATTCAAGACCCTCACCTTCAGCAAAGTCAGCAAAGACTAGCCATTATTATTGATGAGCAGTCAAAAAGACTCCTCAACGATATTAATTCACTTCTGGATGCTGCCAAGCTCGAGGCAGGCCACTTTACTATCTGGCAGGCACCAAATGATATCGGAAAAGTAATCACTGAAAGTATCGAATTATTCCAGCCAGAAGCAGAGAGAAAACATATTAAGATAACCGGATCCATGGAAGACACTCTACCTCAGGCATTTATTGATACAACTAGAATTGACCAAGTAGTGAATAACCTTATTTCCAACAGTCTCAAATTCACTCCTTTCGGCGGAGAGATTAAAATAAAAGTAGTAAGCCAATATAATCGGCAGCTTCCTCACACGCTCACTAATCCAGGCATATTGGTATCGGTAACAGATACTGGCATTGGCATACCTTTAGAAAAGCAGAAAATGCTCTTTAACAAGTTTTCCCAGATAAAACATGCTCAGAATCCTGAATTGTCTGAAGGAACAGGGCTGGGGCTGTATATTGCCAAGGGTATTGTTGAAGCTCATGGAGGCAATATCTATATCAATTCAACTCCTCAACAAGGGACAACCGTTTTCTTTACCCTTCCAGTTGCTCAAGAAGAGAAAAAAACGCTTCTCAATCCAAAATTACAACAAGTTTTGGAACAGTATACCCCACGGGTATTAAATTAATATCTTTTAAGAAAACAAAAATACTTATCAGTATTAGATACTATCCAACACGCAAAAATATCTGCCACTGTGTCACTTGGCAAACAAAAGCAACGCTACAAAATACTCAACCACTCTTTCAAATTACCAAAGAAATGGAAAAGTGAGGAAAAGAATCACCTGTCAAAATGATTGAAAAATAAAACCTAGAGTTATTCTAAATTCACCAAAACTGTGATGGTCGGAATAGTCCAGAGTACCACTGTATTGACTAAAATTAATACGAGTCCGTAATTTTCAAAAGTCGACAGCATGACCGGCAATGTTGCTCTATGCTGCAACTGTTGCCCCAAAATCGTCAGTAAAAATCCTTTCAAAGGAATCAGCGGTTTGAGAAAAACCATCCACACTGTTGCTAGGGCTGACAGTTGAAAACCAATATCGCCAAAAAGTGCTGGTTCATACAACAGTAAAATTTCGGTCATTAATAGAGAGACTAACAATACTGTATACTGTCTGCCAAAAAGTTTTACACCAAAAACCAATACTCCCATTATCCCCGTCCGAAGAATTGATACATCAAGTTCTGACAAAATCATATACCCAACAATTCCTACCATACGAAAAAGTATTACCCGCTGTCTTTTAAGAAGTCTTCAAAAAAGACTTAGTAAAAACCAGTAACAAGTGTCACATTCATGACAGATGCAGTAACAACATGACTTATACCTGTGATGGGGAATGATCTAGTTACACGTCTTGAAGAGCATTCTTTACCCCCAGTAGCATGGCTGCTGTATGGTTGTGAAAACGTATTTTCACAAAAAGCGTTAACTCCTTGCCTCATTCTTGCAAAAATGGGCATAACTGCTTGCTTTTTAGCTTTGATTTGCGGGGAAGAGATTGCTATTACATGCTATTTGTTTTTTAGCAATTTAAAATTAACTCTGCTAGTAATTTCTGCCGTATCAGCTAGGTTAGTGTTATTGTAAACGTCGTGAGAATGGTTATTGGCGTTGATTACCAGAAAGTTCCATAACTCACTTTCACTGTTCGTTACTGTTAACTACTTTTGGATCATCAAAAATGTTTTATGTGAAATGCATATTTTCATTATCAGAAATTTCTAGAGAAAAAGAGAACAAAAGGACAAGACGAATTACGACTACTAAAATAATGACCTAAGACAAAATAGAGAAAAGTCTGGACATAAAGAAAGCGTTAACCGGTTTTAAAAATTTGTTTACGGTTAACGCTTGACGCTTCATGTTAACACACAGTCACTTTTCCTTTTATCTTTTGGTAGACGGAATTGCTTACAACTTTCTTTGTCACCAAATTTTCTATACTGCCAAAGGCTATATTTTTTTGGGCATCACCTGCCCTATTCCGGGCAAATTATCCAACTCTTCTGTAGTTGCTGTATCAATACTAAGCAGACCTGTAGTTGTCAGCAGAAACGTTTGATTTTGTATCGCATCAGCAATACACGAAATATACACTTTTGCTCCGTCTGCTAACTTCACAGCTAAAATTTAATTGCTTGGAAATAACTGCTCTGCATTATTCTCTGCTCAGTCCTCCAGCAGAGAGTAATGTATCTTTTATCTGTAATCCGGCTGGCAGTAAATAGACTCCTGGTGAAGGACTGCTCCCTCAACATCTCTGTGGAGCCTTTAGTTAGCTGCTCTTGTTGATCTTGATTCAGTATTAATTTGTTATCATCTGTGTTTTTTGTGTTAACTGGATCAAAACAGTTACTAAAGATATCATGCTAGCCACAAAAATGAGGATTGGAAGGTAGTAAAAAGGAGGGATTTTTTTAAGCACTTCCAAAGTTTTTTCTTTCACAATATCTCAATACATTCTTTCTGGATAGAATATCCAATTTTCAATATCAGATGTCAAAAGTTCTAATGCCTAAGATAATAAAAATTGAGCTCAAATTGACCTTTTTTTCACGATCTGACAATAGAATACTGTTTTCACCATTAGCACTCGGCTCTTACACCTGATTGTAAACTTCTTACTGCAGATTTACCTGTGTTGGCAGGCTAAATTACGAAGTTGATCAGCTTTTGAGGAACAAAAAAAGTTTGTTTGATAGTTTTCCCATTCAAATATTCTTGTACCCTTTCATTCTCCAGTGCTAACTTTTCTATTTCCTCCTTCACCCTTGACGCTTCACCCTTAACGGTTAAAGAAGCTCTCATCTTGCCATTGACCTGGACAACAACGGTTATCTCTTCTGCTACTAATAATGATTCTTCAACAGCAGGCCATGATTCGCTGTGAATCGATTTGAATGCAATATCTCCTTCTTCACTCTCAGCCAATCTATCTAACTGCCACAATTCTTCTGTCATATGTGGAGCAAAAGGAGCAAGAATGAGGAGTAAATTTCTATATTCTTCCTCACTTACTGTCTCTTTAGACTCCAAATGGTTGAGCCACTTCATCATTTCAGCCACCGCAGTATTAAATTTCGTTGCTGCAATATCATCACCGACTTTTTGAATGGTAGAGTGCATATGGAAAAGATCAGTTTTAGTCATTTCTGCCTCTCCAACCTTATCTCGTAAATCCCAGACCCGCTTCAGAAACTTAAACATCCCATACATAGCAGTTGTAGACCATGGCCCGGTCGCGCTATATGGCATCATAAATGATAAATAGACTCGTACCGCATCCGTTCCAAATTCCTTCACCAATTGATCAGGATTGATAACATTCCCCTTGGATTTACTCATCTTATTCCCATCTGGACCCAAAACAATCCCATGTTGCACTCTTTTTAAAGCAAATTCGTCAAAATCAACCAACCCTAAGTCTTTAAAGAATTTTGTGAAAAATCTGGCATACAATGTATGACCCAATGTATGCTCTCCTCCACCAAAGTAAATATCAACCGGTAAAAGTTCTTTTACCCTATGCTTGTCGAAAGGCCCTTCCTTATAGTGTGGATCAACATATCGATAGTAATACCAGGATGAGTCAAAGAAGGTGTCTAGTGTCTCTGGATCTCGTCTTGCAGAACCTCCACACTGTGGACAGGTAACGTTCATCCATGCTTCATTTGAAGCTAAAGGAGCCTTGCCTTTTGGCTGGTAGTCTACATCGTAGGGCAATTCAACCGGTAGTTGGTCTTCAGGAACAGGCACGATACCACATTTTTCACAGTCAATCATTGGGACAGGCGTTCCCCAATATCTCTGCCGTGAGACGGACCAGTCATGCAGATGATAGGTAACAACCCTTTTCCCCCACCCTTTCTCCTCCATATAATCCATACTCTTTTGTGTGGCATCATGAATATCCATACCATTAAGGAAATCCGAATGAATCATCGTTCCTTCCTCTTCCTGGACATTCTCTATTGTGGTAATTGGCGATGTATCTCCATCACTGCCAACAACTACTCTTTTGATCTCCAATCCAAACTTATTTGCAAATTCAAAATCCCGCTTATCATGTGCAGGAACCCCAACCAAAACCCCTGTTCCAAAGTTCATTAACACAAAATCTGATACCCAAATAGGCATTTTATAGCCAGTTAACTGATTAATTGCATAAGCACCAGTAAATGCTCCAGATTTATCTTTTCCTTCTTCTTTTCGTTCAAGCTCTGTTTTTTCCGAGGCTGCTTGTACATAAGCTCTCACTTCCTCCTTAATTTTTTCATCTTGAACTTGTTTCAGGATCTTTTCAACCAATGGGTGTTCAGGAGCTAGAGCAACAAAAGTTGCACCAAAATTTGTATCAGGGCGAGTTGTAAATACAGTAACTGTTAAACCTTCCCCTTTTGTCTCCTTTGGCTCTTCAATAACAACAGGATAGGTTATCTCTATTCCATCTTTCTTCCCTATCCAATCATTTTGGGCAACCATAACTGATTTTGGCCAGTCAACCCCATTTCCATTTTCATTCCAAAGTAATTTTTCTGCATAGTCAGTAATCTTTAAAAACCATTGCTCGACTTCCTTTTGGATAACAACCGATCCACATCTCCAACATCTTCCATCCTCTACATGCTCGTTTGCTAAGACAGTTTGATCTACTGGGCACCAGTTTGATAGCTTTTTCCCTTTGTAAGCAATCCCTCGTTCATACATTTTCTGGAAAATCCATTGATTCCATTTGTAGTACTCAGGCTTGCAGGTTATGGTGACATGATCCCAATCAATCATTGTCCCCATGGTCTCAAATTGTTTGGTCATGGTCTCAATATTTTTTTCAGTCCAATCTTTTGGATGGATACCGCGTTTGATAGCAGCATTCTCTGCAGGCAGGCCAAATGCATCGTATCCCATGGGAAAAAAGACATTATAGCCTTGCATTTTTTTAAAGCGAGACAAAACATCGGGTGCGACAAACGTAAACCAGTGACCAATATGCAAATCTCCTGAAGGATATGGGAGCTCAACTAAGGTATAATACTTGCCTTTTGAACCCCCTTCTGAACCAAATTTATATAATCCAGCATCTTTCCACACAGATTGCCATTTCTCTTCAATTTGAGAGGGGAAATATCTGGTATCATTTGCTCCACGATATCCTGAGCTCTTCGAATCTGAGGATTCTACACTTTCCATTTTTATTTTTTCACTTTTAACCTTGCTCTTCATATACCTAGTATACCAAAGATGGTACCTAGTATAAAGTATATTGTATCTAGTCGTCTTAAGTATTACCTACGGTATCTTTGAATGAATAAGTCGCGATACATATTGGAATCTTAAGGAGTAAGATTATATACCAAAAGAACAAAACAGAATAAATGGGAGAAGAAAAAAGAGAAAACACCTAAAAAAGAGTAGTGAGTAGAACAGGCATAATGCTCTCCCCTTTTCTCCTTTGTCTTTTATGTTCGCTTTGGCTCTTTTAAGAGCCTTAATCTCTTGCCTCTATCAGCAAAATCCTTTACTATCTCTATATGAAGTTTATTCTCCACGCGCTTGTATTGCTTTGCTCTTTTGGATTCATTTTTCTATGGGAGCAAACATTTTTGAATACATATGTCATTCAAGGCCTTGCGGGGCTCATTCTGATCTACATTATACTTAGTTTTATACGCCACAGACAGAAAAAAGACGCCTTTGCTGGTGGAATTCCAGACATTTTTATCTTAAATACTGTTATCTTTCTTCTGATTTATGCAACTGGACAAATGACAAGTTGGTTTTTCTTTCTTCTCTACTTCTTAGGCTTTGGCATTACTTTTATATTTGAACCAGAAACAGTTTTTGTGTATGCACTCTGTACTGTTGCAATGTTTGTGCCTGAAGTCCTTAAAAACGGTGGTTCTTTGGGTACATATATCCAATTAGGATCTTTTATCCTGATTGCTCCTCTACCCTATTTCTTTGGCAAGGAATACAAAGACCGTGAAAAGCAAGAAGAAGAGATAGAAGAGCTTCAGGAGAGAAGCGAAGAAGCAGCAGATACTATTTCTCAGGATGTAGAAGATGTTATTAAAAATGAGAAAAAGAATCTGAAGGAAGAAGACGTGGCAAAGCTCAATGAGATATTGGAACAAACTGAGGATTTGAGAAGTGAAACTTCTCAAAAATAAACAAATATTCAAATAATCCAATAGTCACATTCTATGAGAATATTTCTGCCTACTTTCTTTTTACATTTGTCTATTTGTTTATTTGTTTATTTGTTTATTACGCAAACTTCGTTTGCGTTTAGGATGGCTAATGACTTCTTTATTATCAACCTAGGCAACTTTAACTCTATAGCAGGTCAAGTCTCAGGAGGGAATAACAAGCTCACCTTCACTTCAGGAGAACTCGCTCCCGGTCTCTATACAGGGACAAATTACAAACTCTGTGCTGGATTCTATGGAGGGATCTTCTGCAACCAAACAATATCCTCTACCTCAAGTGGAACGCCTACCTTTACCTTTACTGTCTCACCAACTGCAATTGACTTTGGAACAATTGACCCAACCAATCCTGTCAGTCGTACCAATACGCTCACAGTCAGCGGAAGCCAACCCTTTACCTACACCATTACTGGCCGTGAAAACCACCCACTCAAAACAGCAAACACCATTATTCCAGATACTACCTGCGATACAGGCCTCTGCAGTGATACAACAGCCTCTGTCTGGATTAACACGCTTACCTACGGCTTTGGGTATCGATGCGACAATATCCTTGGTACAGATTGTGTAGCTGATTTTTCAACAACCAATGCATACAAAGCATTTGCTAACAGCGAGCTTGGGAAAAGCGCACAAATCATTATGAATGGAACAACCAAAACAGCAGGAAGCTCTGGAGGAATAACCTACAAAGTCAATGTTTCAGCTTCCCAACAGCCTGCAACCTACAACAATACCGTAACATATATCGCTATCCCAACCTTTTAAAAGCAGTATGAGTAATCAATTACGAATTAAGCACATATGGAAAAGTTTGTTAGTACTATTTTTCCCTTTATTGCTTACTGCATATAGTCTACTGCATATCACTACCGCCAGCGCTTCTGAGCTTCAGCTCGGAATCCAGCCTCCTATTATCCAGATTGATGCGACTGCTCCAACAGATATCCGCCACCCAGTCAGCATAAAAAATGGCTCGGATCAACCCACCACCCTTTCTATCACTCTCAGGCCATTCAGATCTAAAGATGACCTGGGACATGTAGATTTTGTTGATGAAAAAGACTTGCAACTTAGAGATAAAAATATTTTTCAAAAAATCCAAGTTCTCGATGGAGATAATCCAGTCAATGAAGTCACTCTTGGCCCTCAGGAAGAGAAACAGCTTACTCTTAAGATTGGCTTGCCCAAAGATGAACCTCCAGCCGATTATTACTTCTCTATTGTCTTTCTTTCCAAAAATCCCGAAGGTAACTCTAATGGGTCATCTATAGCTGGTGGCATAGCAAGTAACGTATTGCTTTCCATCGGGCCGAAAGACCCAGCTCGAGGATTTATAGAAAAATTCAATTCGCCTATTTATGTCACCAATGGACCAATCCCCTTCAGTGTGTCAGTACAAAATCTGAGCCCCTACTATATATCACCTCAAGGTCACATTTTCATCCGTAATCTTTATGACCAGCTCATTGGAACAGTTGACCTTCTCCAGGTAAATGTCCTTGCTAACTCATCCCGAACTCTCACTGACACAAGTCAATTTATGCCTGGAAAAGCTGTTTGGAATGAGCAGTTTCTTTTTGGACCATATAAGGCAACACTTACTGTAGCACTTTCTCCTGAAGGTCCTATTTATCAACGAACTATCTATTTTTTTGCCTTACCACTCCAGTATCTTATCGGCATAACTCTTATGATAGTAATTGGCATTTTCCTTTTTACACGAGTGAAAAAGCGGATAAAACAAGTATAATTTGTTACTTAGGCTATACCGTTGAGATAGACGATAAAGAGATATGCGAGCTTACGTATAATAATTAGTGTATGCTTTATGTATCGTATTTCCCCTCTGGCTATCCTGAAACAAGTAATACCCCTTTCTTTAACATGCCCGAAACTCTAAACTATGGAAATAGAGAAGCTAGAGGTAGTATCAGGTATATTACAGGAAGGCATGAACTGTTAACAATGAACTATGGACTTATTACTATTTCGCGTCTTGTAATTTTCATTTTTCATAGAGAGATTGATGTATTTATATACCTATTGATGCCATAACTAGCATGCTTCCAAAGCAAGTGATAATGTTTTTTGACATTTCATTTGGCCTATCATTCTAGGAAATATCTTAAATATCCTTATTTTTTGTTCCCTGATTCCTTACCTTACTCCTTTTGATGTGAAAAAGAATACGAAACCATGAATAGACCTAGAAGAAGGGATTGGTTCATAAGTAGAGCAGATACTTATAAACAACTATTTCATACGCGATTCCAGTTTTACCGTAACCTAGCTTCAGTAGTTCTATGGGTCTTAAAACTTATCCCCTATAATTCTTGGGTTGTCCACATTTTTCCCTACAACGTCCTCTTTTCAAAACTACAAGACTCTAAAGCAAGACTCTACCAATGAGGCCTGCAAAAATTATCTTTTATTTTTGTGTACTAGCCTTTGCTTGAAAAGCTTTTCTCAAAAATTACCTTCTTTAATAAATTTACTCTGCAGAGACTCGATTTGTTTTGGGAGAAGAAAGGTTTCCGTCTGGCATGAGTATATTAGCTGCTTCTTCGGGATTATTGGGAAGATTTAGGCTAGGGATATTAGATCTTTCCCAAACAGTCCTAAATTATCCAAAACACCATAACATCCCTCTAGTATCCTACCCCTTCCATCCACCAATGGTGCAGTTTGCGTTCTCTGAAGAGGCTATCAAAGGCATGCCGGAGACTCTGCTTAGGATCTGGCACGAATACGTGTGGCAGCCAAGCAGGGTTAGCCTTCCTTAGCCATACAATAAGAAGGATAATTAGCAGAAATAAGAGGAAGAGTGCTATCAGTAAGCCTGGCAGACCGAAAAGAATGTTGGTAATATTTTTCCCTATAGCTGGAGTTGGGTTGGCAATCTTCAAAAGTCCTATCCCTTTAATCAACACTCTCTTCAGCTGAGGCTCTGAGGCTTTACTATTCAGCTTGGAATCCGCATAAACTTCATGGCTTCCTTCTTTTTGAATAGCAAAGTTACATTCATAATATCCTCCTTCATCAGCATTCTTTTCACAAATAACTTTATTATCTAGTTTGATACTGATTGATGCTCCTGGCATGCCATACCCAAATACCAATGCCTTATCCCCCACATTGATTGAAGTACGAAAAACACCTAGTGTTGGAGGCAGAAATATTTGAGACTTACTATATGGACCAGTAACAGGAGGAATTGTGAAGCACGCCTCAGACTCTCCTAGTCTTTTAAAGTCAATTGCATCAAGACAAAAGGTAGTAAAACCTTTTGCAACGCGTACGGAAGAAAAAGAGAAGTTCCCTTGGGAGTCAGCAACTGTCGAAGCAAAAACATTCCCATTGCTTGTAAGGGTAATTGATGCGTATGGGGCAATATATCCTGAAAGATCTAAGACATACCCGTTTATACTGACCATTATATTTACATCTCCACTCTGCGATGCTGATTGAGCATATACCTGTCCTTGAAATCCAAGTCCCTTAAGCAAACTAAAGGTGAATAAATAGATAGACAAACAAATAAACAAAGGGACTAATTTGTATAGTAATATATGCTGGCATCTAGATATTTTTGCATGTAAGTATTTAAATATTTGAAAGGGCATATGCTTATTCTAGAAGGTTAGCAAAAAGAGTACAAGAGAGACAAAAATATGCGTGAAAACACTCAAAAGTCTGCGCTTACAACTCAAGATAAAAGTTAGGTTATAAATCTAGTCCAAATACCCTAGTATTATTACCTATCACTTAGATTGTCTTTTTGCCAAAACGATTTAAATAGCTCTTTAAGCGTGAAAATAAAGAAGTGAAAATAAAATTTTGCAAAAAAATAAGTCGAATTAAGGCTGTTTTTTCACTTTTGCTTCATAATACCCCTTTAATGGTAAATCGATCAATTTAGCCTCAATTAATTCTTTATTTTCGAATTAATTTATAGAACATATATTTCACAGAGATGTGAAACATATTTTTCATGAGCATAAAAATATATCTAAATATATCATGATGCTATTACTCCAGGGCATTGACAAGATAGTATATACTTTCTAATCTAATAGTAGTAGTGATTGTGGGGTTGATAATGAGTATAATCCGTATAATTTCGAAGCTAAACATATTTTCACTCACATTTCACATCCGTCAACTAACTGCCTATGGAATTTATTCTAAAATTTAAAAATTTCTTACTATCGCAAAAACCAGTCCCTTCAACTGCGACTGTGAAAAATTATATTGCAGACGTCAGACAGTTTATTTCCTGGTATGAATCTTCTCTCTCTAAATCTTTTAATCCAAATGAAACAACACAAGAACAGATTAAGATGTTTGTAGAAGATAAATCTAAAGCATATTCAGTACGATCAATTGAACGTCACCTCTCCTCTCTCAGAAAGTTTTTTCACGCACTAAAACTTCAAGGAGCTGCTTCGCAATCTCCCTTTGATGCGATGGCTAACAGTAACGGACATACCAATCAAGATCCATGGCATATAAAAGAATTTAAAGACTTTCTTTATGTCTATAACGCAAGCAATCTAACTATAAAAAACTACATCATCGATGTGAAACAATTTCTTCAATGGGTAGAAACAGTTTCCGGCACAAATGAGACACTACGAGTTGGTGAGAAAAATGCTTTTAGTTACTTGTATCCTTCACTGTTGGAAGAATATAAGCAAAGGCTCTACGAAGAAGGGGCCTTCTCTGCATCATCAATCAACAGGAAACTGTCATCCCTGCGTAAATATTTTGCCTGGGCAAACCAGCAAGGATTCATAAATGCACAAATAGCAATCCCTGACAATATAAACATAAAGCCAAACATCGATAGCACTCAGGATCTGCCTCTGACAGAAAAGGACATCAATACGCATCACAATCTGTCACGCGAGGATGGTGAAGCGTTAACAGTCAACCATCAAGAAGAAAATAAGCCAGAAAACCTTAACGCTTCACAGTTAACGGTTACTCATTACTCCTCCTTCCCTCCCCTTCGCCTTATCCAAAAAATTGGTAAAGGGATAGATCTGGGAATAGAGGTCGTTGTTATCTCTCCTTTGACCAAAGTTGTTATTGTCGCTCATAAGCAGCTTTGGAAAATACAAGGCAAGCCACTCTTTGCTAAGGCAAAGAGAATTTCCAATTTCCAATTTCCAATTTCCAATAATACATCAGCTTTAAAGTTCAAAGTATCTAATATCTCAAAAGCGCTCTATAGTCCTCTAGCTATCTCAATTGAACATTTCCCTTGGTATAGAAAACTTGTCCATCACGCTAGGCACACACGCCCTAATTGGTACAGAAGGTATCATAATATAGCACTCGCTCATTATTTCAATTGGGCAATACTCATCGTTTTTTGTACAACAATTGGATTTGGTATGTATAACAGCTTTATTGCCAAACCAAAAGAGCAATCACAGACTCTGGCTGCTAGCTCACCGCCCAGAATTTTATCTTTCCAAGGACGGCTGAGCGATACCTCAGATGCCCCAATCACCGCAAGTACCAACTTGCGATTTGCGATTTATTCGGACAGTACTGCAACAGGAGGGGCTCTGTTGTGGCAAGAGGTAAATGGAGTTACCCCAGACAAAAATGGCGTTTTTTCAATTTTGCTCGGTAAAGGCACAACAATTCCTCAGTCTCTTTTTGCCAACAATCAAAATTTGTTCTTGGGAATTGCCGTTAACCAGACAGCTGAGCTGACTCCACGCCAACAGCTTGCTACAGTTGCCTACGCAACCAATGCTGAAACACTCCAAGGACTTCCTCCTATCACCCAGTCAGGAGCCGGGACAAATAATGTTATCTTAGCTCTTAACTCTTCAGGCAACCTGACTATCGGAGCATCCACAACCTTCCAATCAACCACTGGTCAATTTACTGTTGCAGGCAACACCTTAGCATTCAATACCAATCCAGGAACAAATGGTAATATTGTTTTCGCACCAGATGGGTCGGGAGTTATTGACCTTCAGAAACCACTCCAAAATAGCACACTCAATAACAATATTGCTCCTGGGCTTAGAGCTGTTGAGGTTGATAGTTTATTTGCTGTCCTGGCAACGAGCGCTGCTTCAGCAGTTATTGTTAATCAAAACGGTTCTGGCCCACTGATTACCGCATCATCCAGTGGAGCTACCAAGTTCACTGTAGGCAATGCAGGAGACATTACTTCTGCAAATTATACTGTCAATGGAGGTATTCTCTATACAAACGGCACAGGGCTCTTCCTTCAAACAGGAACTGGGAGTTTAGGACAATGTCTTACCTCAAATGGTGTTGGAGCACCAACATGGACAGCTTGTGGAAGTGGTTCTAATTTCTGGACATTGAATAGTACTCAAGGCATACTGTATCCTATCAACACGACGCTGGATGTATTTTTTGGCGGAACATCAACTGCTTCTGCTAATTTTGCTTTTATCAACAATGCTCCTGGATCAGGTACTCCTACTGCTTCTATCTCTGGGAATCTTACTCTCAATAGCAATGGAGTTGTCCAAACAACTAAAAATCAAGCGCTTACTCTTGGAGGCCCTTCCACTGGAAACATCATCCTCTCCCCCCTCAATGGCTTAGGTAACGTCACTATTGCAGGACTAACAACAGGCTTGGTTCATAGTACTAATGTTGGCGTTCTTACCTCATCTGCTCTTAACTTAGCTGGTGGAGCAAGTGAAGTAACAGGGACTCTTCCTCTTGGAAATGGTGGAACAAACAACAATCTTACTGCAGACAATGGTGGCATTGTGTACTCAGATGCTTCAAAGCTACAGATCCTTGCTCACTCTGCTACCACTGGACAATGTCTTTTTTCTGGTGGGTCTGGAGCTCCTAGCTGGGGTAATTGTACTGTTGGTGGTGGTAGCAACTGGTGGAACATGAATCTTGGTACTCTCTTCCCTGTTAATACTACCCTAGACTTAGTACTTGGAGGAACAGGGACGTCTTCAGCAAAATTTGCGTTCATTAATGTTGCAGCAGGAACACCAACTGCTTCTATCTCTGGTAATATTACGCTCAACAGTGCTGGTATTATCCAGACAACCAACAACCAAGCACTAACACTTGGCGGCAATAGCACAGGGAATATTATCCTTTCTCCATTAAGTGGAAATGGCACTGTTACTATCAACGGCAAAGTAAACTCAAATCTCATCCCAGCTGTAACTGATACCTATGATTTAGGTTCAAATTCTTTGGAATGGAATAATATCTATGTAAAAAATATTACTTCTGGAGGCACTATCTCTGGCTTCTGGCAAAGATTCTTAGGAGTCACCTCTCCTACTAACATTACTGACGACTTGGCAATTGGTGGAACAGCTACCAGTACAGCGAAATTCCAGATATTTGGTACTACAGGAAACGCAACTACTGCCGGGACGTTGACCTTCAATACTGCAGGGAATATTCAGACAACCAATAATCAAACGCTTACCCTGGGCGGAACAAGTACTGGTGGCATTCTCCTCTCTCCAAACAATGGCACTGGAACCGTCACTCTCAATGGAAAAGTTGCTTCAAATCTTATCCCATCAGTAACAAATACCTATGACTTAGGGTCAAATACCCTACAATGGAATAATCTATATGCAAATAACATATTCCAAAATGGCCAACCTATTGTTGCTACATGGCAAAGAAATTTGGGTGTTTTGGCTCCTTTCAATATCGCTGACGATGTCACTATCGGAGGTACTGCTACCAGTACAGCAAAGTTCCAAATTTTTGGTCTCTCTGGCAATGCAACTACTGCCGGGAATCTGACTTTCAATACCGCTGGCAACATACAAACAACCAACAATCAACCCCTTACCCTTGGTGGAGCAAGTACTGGTGGAATCATCCTTTCTCCCAACAATGGGACTGGAGCTATTACCATCAGTGGTAGGTTTAACTCCAATCTTATCCCAGTAACCACTGATACCTACGATCTCGGAGCTTCGTCTTCGGAATGGAATAATTTGTATGTGAAAAATATTATTTCCGGAGGAAGCATCTCAGGTGTCTGGCAAAGGAATCTAGGAGTCTTATCCCCTACGAATATCACCGATGATCTCGCTATTGGAGGCACCGCTACCAGTACAGCAAAATTCCAAATCTTTGCTAACACCGGTAATGCAACTACTGCCGGAAATCTGACGTTCAATACCGCAGGGAGTATTCAAACAACCAATAATCTTCCTCTTACTCTTGGCGGGACAAGTACCGGTGGCCTTATACTCTCCCCCAACAATGGGACTGGAACCATCACTATCAACGGCAAGTTCAATTCCAGTCTAATTCCTTCTGTTACCAATGCCTATGATTTAGGCACGAGCAGTCTGCAATGGAATAACGTCTATGCAAATAATGTTGTCGTAAACGGTCAAAGTCTCAGCCAAAATTGGCAAAGAAATCTGGGGGTCTTGTCCCCCCTGAGTATTGCTGATGATGTGGCTATTGGAGGAACTTCTACCTCTTCTGCAAAATTCCAAATCTTTGGTCTCACTGGCAATGCAACTAGCACTGGCACCCTGACATTTACAACTGGTGGATCACAAATCCAGACAACAAGTAATCTTCCCCTTACTCTGGGTGGAACAACTACTGGTGGAATTACCTTATCTCCAAACAATGGCTCAGGTGTAGTCACTATCAATGGCAGTGCTCTCCAAACAACGGCCTCTACCTTTAATGTGTTTACGACTAATGCAACCACATTAGGTCTGGGTGTTACTGGTGGGACAACAACGGTTAACAGTGCACTGACTATCACAGGAAATATTACCCCTAACGGACAATTTGCTGCATCCCTTATCCCAACAGGCAATAGTATTAATCTCGGATCTCCTTCCAATAATTTTGGCACTCTCTATGCAACCAATATTATTCTCCCCTCCTCTGGTGGAATAGATGGCTACTGGCAATTAAATAGCGGAGCTCTCTCCCCAACCAACATTACCAATGATGTGTTAGTTGGCGGTACTGCGACAAGCTCTGCCAAATTCCAAATTTTTGGCAACACTGGTAATGCTACCACTGCTGGTACCCTGACTTTCAATACTACTGGGAACATCCAAACAACCAACAACCAGCCACTTACTTTGGGTGGCAATAACACTGGAGGAATAACCTTATCACCAAATAATGGTACCGGGGCCGTGAGCCTTGCAGCTGCAACAGTCGCACTGACTGGGACAACCCCTACTGTTACAACAATCAGTAATAATGCCCTTTCCATTCTGGCAGGCTCAGGCACAATCACTCTTGGGACCAATAGCACAGGAGGGGATATTCAATTCTTCAACTCTTCAAATAAAATAACCAATGCTGGAGCATTGACCATTGCCTCAAACCTGACAGTAAATGGCACAGGCGCATCCTTTATTGCAGGCAGGCTGGGTATTGGTGTAAGTCCTGCTACAGCAACGGCACTTGATGTAGAAAAAGATTCTCTGGGAAATGCCGGTGCTATTTTTGCCAACCTCAATACTGCAGGTGATTTGCTCACAGCTTCCAATTCTGCAGGCACACAATTTATTGTCAGCAATGGAGGCATTCTAAAAGTTCGCTCGTTCCAAGACCTTGATAATACATCATACTTCTTGGATCCAGCTGCATCAGGCATCGCCCTTCTTATCGCAGGCACGCAAGGT
Source organism: uncultured Gammaproteobacteria bacterium (assembly GCA_964598355.1). Lineage (GTDB taxonomy): Bacteria > Patescibacteriota > Microgenomatia > Levybacterales > UBA12049 > DASQJJ01. Next base: position 26,854 of record CAZRBN010000002.1, on the reverse strand, counting down.
ATTGGAACACTTACTCCTCTCTCTCTTTCTGGACTGGATATAGAAAAAAATGCCCAAGGTAATGCAGCGCTCGTTGTTGCTAACTTGAATACTGCAGGTGACCTGATAACCGCTTCCAACTCTGCAGGTACAAAATTCACTGTGCAAAATGATGGAACAATTAAAGATGCCAAATATATAACTGATGGCGGAGTTCTCTATGGCAGTACAACTGGCGTTATTTCACAAACAACCACTGGTAATTTAGGAGAATGTCTTAAGTCGAATGCAGGAGGTGGCCCAAGCTGGGGCACTTGTGGCACAGGAGGCAATGGATCCTACTGGGTATTGAATACTGGAGCCCTCTATCCTATAAATGCAACTCTAGATGTTTTTATAGGCGGAACAGCAACTAGTTCTGCAAAGTTTGCAGTCTTAAATATGACTGGATCTGGAACACCAACCGCTTCTGTATCCAGTGGACTCAATGGTACGTCAATATATATGGCTGCTGACGGGACACTCCAGACCACACGATTTAGCAATCTAACAGTTGGAGGAGCAACAACTGGGGATATTGCTCTTACTCCTCATAATGGAACAGGAGGCGTTACCATTAATGGGGCAAGACTTGATGCAAATTCAGGAGGATTTGATCTGATTAATACCGGAGCAACGAATGTCAATTTCGCAGGAGCAGCAAGTACGCTTAGTATAGGTGCAACCACAGGCACTACTAGCATCAATAATCCTCTACAAATTAAAGGAACCTCACTCACAACCAATCAAACAACATTTTCACTACTCAATACCACGGCAACAACGATAAATTTTGCAGGTGGAGCAACAACAGCAGTAAATGTAGGCAACTCAGCAGGAACAACAACTCTCAATGGCAATATTACTCTTGGTACTTCAAACACCAACACTATTACATCCACTGCATTATATAATAGCGATATAATTCCAACAGGCAATGGCTCAGTCAATCTTGGCTCTTCAATCCACTACTACAATACTGTCTATGCCAACAATATTGTTTCACCAATTACTGGCGGAACATCTGGATTTTGGTCTCTCACTAATAATCTTATTTTCCCAATTAATACCTTTTATGATTTGGCAATTGGTGGAACAGCAACAGGTTCTGCAACTCCATGGCAAATTTTCTCAACAACAGCGGGAGTCAACACAGCAGGCACAGCAACCTCCTCTGGAGGCCTTTCCTTCCGCGGGGCAAATACCAATGTTTCACTTCTTAACGGCAGTGCCTTAAACATTAAAACTTCAGTTGGTGGAGATGCAGGACTTACCAACCAATTAACATTGGCAACTAATGGAGACCTTACCTTGGGAGGTAGCAATATTATTACCACACAAGGAGCAGTCAATCTTTTCAATACAACTGTAGCAACTCTCAACATTGGAAGCCAAGCTATAACCGGTATTAATATTGGCAACGCAAGCGGTGCAAATCTCATTCGAGGCAATATAACGCTTGGATCTTCAGTAACGAACGGTATCAATCCAGTTGGTCTTTTCACAGGTAGTCTTATTCCAAACTCAACCAGTATCAACCTTGGATCTTCGGCGAATAACTTTGGTACTATCTACGCTCAGAATCTTCTTCTGCCTGCAACTGGAGGATACGATGGGTACTGGCAGCTCAACAGTGGTGTTCTCTCACCATTTAATATGACCAATGATGTGGCTATTGGTGGGACCGCAACCACGTCTGCTAAATTTCAAGTCTTTGGCTTAACCGGCAATGCAACAACCAGTGGTAACATAGTATTTGGTGGAACATCAGCCACCAACCTGATTGCTGCACGAAATAATGCAGGTATTACGATTGGGGACTCTCAAACAGGAAATATCATCTTCAACGGAGGGAACGTGGGGATTAATAACGGAGCACCACTTGAAACATTGAGCCTTAATAAAACATCAGGAAACAATGTCTTAGGCTTCCAGACAAATGGGACAACACAAGCATTTATTGGCGTCTCTAACAGTGCTGGAGGAGTTATTACTGGATCCAGCATTGGTGACTTACTCTTGAGATCTCAAGGGCATAACATAGATTTTTCGACAAATAGTGGCAGCTCAACCAATCTTTTCTTGAATGCATTTATCGGTAACACCGGTGTTGGAGCTTCAACCAATCTTGGCAATGCTCAACTGGTAGTCAACCAAACCAATGTCTCAGGACTTGGCGATGTCTTTACTGCTTCAGCATCGGGAACACCCCTCTTCACCATTGCCAATGATGGCACAATTAAAAATAGCCTTATTCCAAATGCAAATAACACGTATAACTTAGGCTCAGACCCAACCGCTGGAGGAAAAGAGTGGGATACGCTCTATGTCAGACAAATTGTTACGCCAGTTAACGGAGGCCTTGCTGGATTTTGGCAGCTTTCCAGTCAAGGGGTACTCGCTCCTGCCAATCTTACCAATGACTTAGCTGTTGGAGGAAGCTCTACTGCATCAGCCAGATTCCAAGTCTTTGGCTCAGGCATAAATGCTGGGACAATTGCCCTGACACCTAACGATCCTAAAGTAAATAGTAACACGGGTACCCTTCCCCCAACCAACAACATCATTAACATTGCCTCAACCAACCATACCTACATGACACTCAATGACAAAGATTTAACCATTGGTGGCCATAAGAATCTTTTTGCTCTCAGTAACGTCCAAAAAGTGTTTGTCTATGACACATCAAAAGATGCAGATGGTGGACGATGGACGAATGATGAGCGGGCCCAATCAGCATCCTGGTACAATGAATCCCGAACTTCTGTTGACAGCTGTGTCATTAACACCAATACCCGCTGTGGAGCACAGCCCTTCCCGAAGAAAGCAGTCTTGGTTGTTACTTCAGGCACAACCGGCGCACTCTATATCTTTGATGCAAAAGATAATTCTCTGTGGATGGAATTTGATAAAGGCTCAGGAGCTACTGAGCAAATGGTTGGCCCAACAACCAATTCTTCAGGAAATACAGTCACTGCAATAAATGGCAAAATTTATTTTGGAACAACTGGATCTGCCGGGGGTCTTTACGTGATGAATTTCAGAGATGATACTGCTTACAAGTATAATAATACTGGCTTCTATAACACAACCTCTAATATAAGTGCACGAAATACTCCTGTCACTTATGCACTCAATCCTTCTGTAAATGCATTTATTAATAGTACCGCAGTTACCGATATTGCTGTACGGGTTGTCAATGGTAAAACCTATTTTGCTGCTGCTAATACTGGTAATTCTGCTGGAGGAGTATCCATTATTAATGAAACGCAAGGACAACTCGTTGGTAAATTTGGTCCTGCAGCACAAGTCAAATCTCTATGGATTACTGCTCAGGGAGACTTGTATGCGTTGGTTGGAGACCAAACAACGCCAGCCACATATGCATTGAAGGTAAAACGTGGTATACAAAATTTGACACCGAGTAATACGAATAACCAAACGTATGATGAAGTGTATGCATATCAAGCAAGTACTAATTATGGCACTACGACAACTGACAATAATACCTTCAGTTCTCTTACCCTTACTGCTGGTCCAACCGCAACAACAGCTGCAGTAATGAATGCCACAAGTATGTTTGTTACTGAAGGGACATCAACTGTTGATGGAAAATCAAATACTATTTACATTGGCGAAGGTGGAAGTAATGGTGCATTAGCTGTGATTCAGGAAAAACAAGGAGACATTGCGAATGGATCTGTGAAATATTACAACAGCAACTTTATTACTGAAGATATGGTTGGAGATATCCGAGGCATGTGGTCATTTAATGAAACGTCAGGAAATGTTAGCGATGCATCTGTAAAAGGTATCACTCTTACTGCTACTTCGAGTGGTGGTGTCACTTACTCTACTTCTGGTGTTCGCGGTACTGCGCTTACTTTTAACGGCACAACAGGTTATCTAACTTGTACCAATGCAAATTGTGGAGGGACATCTAAACTAGCTTCTGGTGGTAAGACGTGGTCGCTTGGAGCATGGGTCAAGACAAGTGGATCGACTAATCAAATGATAATTTCTAAATTTAACTCAGGAGTTGCTGGAGAATATTTCTTGTATATTAACTCCATAGGCAAAGCTATATTTTCCATAAATGCATCTCCTGATGCAACTTCAACACGGTCAATCAATGATGGCGTGTGGCACCACGTGGTTGCAACGTATGATGGCGTCAATTCCAAGGTATATATCGATGGTCAACTTGAAGCATCACAACCACACAGCCAAACCATCCCCGACAACAATCTTGATTTTGCTATTGGTGCATACTTTAGTTCTGGATCTCCAGCTGACTTCTTCAACGGATCAATTGATGAGCCATTTGTCACTGCAAACACATTGACCGGAAGTGAAATTGCCCATATATATCAAGTTGGGTACAGAGCCTTGCAAAATCACAGCAGCAAGACTATTCGAAGTATCGTAACAGGAGCTGATTCTAATCAGAAGCTTATTAATGGCAACTCAAACGTCTCAGCTGTTGCTGCAAATATGCAAAATGGGCAAATATATATTGGCACACAAGGAGGCGGCGTCTCTGTTGTTGGTATGGATACTGATACAGTAACTGATATCTATTCATCAGGAGTATCCACTAAAGATGATGTTGGGACTTCCTGGAATACCAGCTCTAATAACTTTGTTACTTCTCTTGCTGTTGGGCAGTCCTATGGGAATGGCTCAGCAATCGCTATTGGAGCATCAAGTAATACCTGGATTGAGACGCAAGATACCAACTTTAAAGACTTCTTAGCAAGCTCATACAATCCATTTGGAGCAAGTCTTACACAATCAAACTTAAATGTTGATTCTCTTTTGCGAGTCACCAACCAGCTCTCAACCAGACTCGATAACGTAGCTTTTGGTGCAACCTCCTCTGCTGTGCTTGCTGATGCTTTTCGAGTTGATAACAACGGTAATTTACTTTCCAGATCTCTTATCAATTCAGCCAATGCCATGCAGTTCCAAGACGCAAGTGGAAATAATATCGTTAATATTGATACCACAAGTCTTGGCAATGCAACAGTCAGTATTTTACAGCCTGGTGCAGGAGATATCTTAACTGCTTCTTCATCAGCAGGTACCCAACTCCAACTTACTAACAGTGGTATTCTGAGAGTAAGTTCGTTCCAAGACCTACAGGATACAAGATATTTCCTGGACCCTGCTGCCTCGGGCATTGCCATGGCTGTTAATGGAAAAGTAGGAATAGGCACCATCAACCCCGCCGTAGCTCTTGATGTCGTTGGGAGTATCAATGCTTCGGGATCTGCAACAATTTATGGCAATATAAATGCTAATAACGATGCCCTAGTCATAAGAAATTCTCCATTAAATACAGCTTCCAATGAATATGTGTTTTCTCATAGAACTAATAATCAAGATTTGTGGTTATATGAGTATGATAATGCATCCTTTTGGAATCCTATAAAAATAGTCTATGCAAATAAGTCTATCAACCTAAATCCTGACGGAGCTGGCAATGTGGGTATTGGAACTACTGCACCAGCGTATCCTTTGGATGTTGTCGGCAATGTGCGGTCCAGTACCGGCTTTATTGGGACTGGTGATGATAATGGAGGTAATGGTGGACAATTCCGTATGGTTTTTGGCAACTATGGTGCCTTTTTCAGAAATGATGGCAGCAATACATATTTCCTCCACACCAATTCAGGGAGTCAATACGGAGTCTGGAATAATGATAGGCAACTTATACTCCCTAATAATTCAGATAATATATATTTTTCAAATGGTACAACTCCTGGTAAGGTTGGTATTGGTACAACTGGACCAAATGGTAAACTTGATGTTCGTGGCAGTACCGTATCCACAGGCGCCTTCGAATCATTGATAGCTTTGGGACCGTCCGATGGACAAACAGGAGAAATTTATAGGAGCTATAATGGATCGACTACTTACCTTGGAATGGAATCATATAATGTTGGCAATACCGTTAAAGAGCCTCTTGCTCTCCAAGAATTTGGTGGCAATGTGGGTATTGGAACAAATAATCCTGCTGCTCGTCTTGACCTTGGTGGAGGAGGAGACTTTATTCACTTTGGTGGAGGTAATGCGAATAGTGATTATACTATTGGAGATTACTCAGAGTCTTCTGTTCACTACCTTGGTTTTAAACCAACAAATAATGGAAATGCCTTTGTTATTGATAACAATGCACATACTAACCCTCACCCTTTTTGGGTAAATACCAGTGGGAATTGGACTGTTCTTAATGGAAACTTTGGAACTCATGGTACAAAAATACTCACGATAGGTGGAGGATGTACTACCGTAGGCACTAATGCTTGTATTGACTATGCTGAATTTTATAATTCAACAGAGATTGCAGCACCTGCTGATATTATAACTCTTGATGAGTCTTCTCCTTCTGGGAAAATGGTGAGACTTGCTAACTCAGAATACGATTCAAATGTCATTGGTGTCGTATCAACAGATCCAGCAATTATCATTGAGGAGGGAAGATTATCACTTGGAGGAAATTCTGCTGATGGACCATCAGTCGTCCCCTCTCTTAAACCCCCTGTTGCTATGGCAGGACGTGTCCCTGTAAAAGTTTCTACACTAAATGGCTCAATTCATATTGGAGATAGGATTACTAGTAGTAACATAAAAGCTTTTGGCATGAAAGTGACCAAACCAGGTGCTGTAGTAGGAAAAGCGATGCAGGAATTTGACCCTGCAAATGGCCAGAATGGAGAAGGCCTTATTGACTGCCCTGCCGGGACACCCAACGGAGTTATTTGCGGAAAGGCATTCATATTTGTTAATACTTCTTGGTATGATCCACAAGTTTACCTTACATCAACTGGAGATATGCATTTAGCTGATGCTTCCCCATCTGCTAACTTTACTGTCCCACATTATTACACACTCAATGATACACTTGGTGGATCTATTACAAGAATGGGAACTTTCCTTGAATTAGCAGTTGCAAATCTTCGAGCAGGATCTATACAAACCCAACAACTTTTCACAAATTCTCTAGCAATTGCAACAGCAAATGTCACCATTGCTGGACAAAGTTTGCACGACTATATCTTGTCTGTTGTCCAAAATGCCGGCCTTACGAGTGGCCAAGTTGCCCAAAGTGATTCTGTGAAAACAAATGTCATTTCACCACTAAATGGTGGTAATGTTGCATTAAGACTAACTAACTCTGGGATAGAAGTAGCAAAAGACGCATCTTCCTCTGCTGTGGCTAGTATTGACAACAATGGCAATGCAACATTTTCTGGACAATTAAACTCGCAAAATCTTGCAGTAAATGCTGATGCTACAGTCTCCGGTACCCTTCATGCCCATCGAATCGTGGCTGATGAAATCACTGGACTTTCTGCAGCAGTGGGTACACTTTCTGCTCAAAATATCACAAATGTCACCAATATTTACTTCGCTACCCCTTCTGCTAACACGATTGGAACAAATACTATTACAGGATCTAGCTCTATTAGCAGCTCTAACTCAGGTCTGCTAGCTCCCTCCTTGGGCTATGCAAATATTGCTTCCTATTCTGGCTTCCTTGCCTATGTTCCTAACCTGAATGCAAATACTGCCATGTTTAGTCAAGGACTTGTCTCGCTTGGTCAGACGTCTCTCTCTGATACCACTATTAACGGACAGCTGGCAATTGGGACACAACTTATTATTGCTGACAACTCAGTCAATGTCTTAGGTGGTACTTTCCAAATCCAAAATCTCAGACAAGGAAACGTATCATTTGAAGGAGGGCTTATTGCAATAGATACAGATGGTAATTTGACAGTCAATGGCAATGCAATCTTTACAAAGAATTTGGCAGCCAACGTTATTACCTCACTTGCCAATGATCGAGACCTTACATTTAAATTAGGTGAGAATACAATGGCCACTGGTTCTGCACTCGCAACAACAACATTGTCTGTCCAGAATGCATCAGGCTCTGGTATCTTTAACATCGACCAATTGGGCAATGTTATTGCCTCAGGAGCGGCAAGTATTGCCAAGCTTAACTTCCCAGCTATTCAACCAGCCCTTGCAGTCAGTAATATTGAAGTTGTTGCAACAGGGTCTGCAGGAACAGCAGCAGTCAAAGCGCACCAAGTCGAAGTGACTATTGATAATAAGCTGGTCACACCAAAATCACTTATCTACATCACACCTGTAGGACAGACAACATATACTCCATATCTTTTGAGACAAGTCGGAGGAACTTCCTTTACCGTAGGTATCCCAGTCCAACAATTTACTGATACAACATTCAACTGGCTGATAGTTAACTAACCCCTATCTTGACAACATACTTCCCCAGATGTAGCGTAAGATATGGTATATGAAAAAATCTCCTGCCCGAAGTAGAATAAAATCACACAAAAGCCTCCCCCATTTCCACCCATTTTTAAGTGTAATTACTTTAGTTCTGGGAGTACTCGGAACATTATTTGTTACCCATGTCCTCGCACAAACAGCTAACAATACCATCTATGCCTGTGCTCAAAAGCAGACTGGTAATCTTCGTATGGTCTCAACTGGAACCAATTGTCGTCCAGATGAAACAGCCATCACCTGGAATATTCAAGGCCCTCAAGGTATCCCAGGCCCTGCTGGAAGTGGAGGTGGAACACTAGTTTGCCCAGGATGTCGATTCATGTACGATCTCCCAAATCGCGCCGGAAAAGATCTTTCCGATTCTGAACTAAATGATGCGCAATTTGCAACTGATCTTACCCAAACGAATTTCACAAATGCATATTTAAGTGGAACTGGATTTTCTTCAGGCGGTCCTTCACCACGTGCATTATTAAATAATACAAACTTTCACAATGTGGTAAGCAACTCGTTACTTATATATAACATCCACGGAGACAGTACAAATTTCTCAGGTATTCATGGGATTTCAGGACCAACAGTATTTACCTTTAGTACACACAATATTACACTAACACACGCAAACTTTCAGAGTGCTGTAGCTATTCTACAATTTGGCATTGGGTTTTCAGGCTCAGATCCTGACTTCTCTGGATCTGATTTTACCAATACAAATCTTTCTTCCCAAAGTAATCCTTCAGACTTTTCAAATGTTAATTTAAGCAATGCAAACTTTACAGGAGCCAATTTACGGTACACTACTAATATGGGTACAGCCACTCTTACTGGTGCAATCTGGTCTAATACCACCTGTCCAGATGGAACTAACTCAAACAACAACGGAAATACCTGTGTCGGACATCTTTAATATCCTTTAAGAAACTGCTAAACCATTTTGAATTCAACCTTTACTGGTTTCCTATCATTGCCCTAAGGAGAATATTGTAATCTATGCCATCAACTAATCCGTCTCCATTTAAATCAGCAGCACTTCCTGCAGTACAGGAAGGTGTTTTAAACTTATCCCCAAAGCATGCCATAAGCAACCGATAATCAACAATATCCACTACCCCATCGTGGTCAATATCCCCCTGTATCGCAGCTCCAGTTGGAGTTGGAGACGCACCCTGTGAAGGAGTAGGTGTCGGAGACCCTGAGCCTGTCGAAGGAGTTGGTGTCGGGGTAGGTGTAAATGCCGGTACTGAAGTAGGAGTGGGTGTAGATGCAGACGTTGGTGTTGGGACAGAAGTAGGTGTGAGTGTAGGACCAGGAATCCCACATTGACCAGGAATAACTTTTGCTAGATTTGCCGGACAAATATATGTTCCATCCTTACAGTGTTGTACCTGTAATACTACACCACTCGCAAAATCATACGCACACCCACCTACTGTTCTTGAGCATTGTGAGTACTGCTGTGCCAGTCCGCCGTGATTAGAACAACTTACATTAGCTGGATACATACATTCCCCTATTGAGGCTGTTTGAGGGTTAGTACAAGAATAATTATATCCTCCAGAACCGTCGGGACTTTTGACAATGGTAAGATCGGTAAAGTAAGGATAATTCATGGCACATCCGCCATTGGTTTGGGAGCATTGATGGTATGTTCCTTGTCCCTGAAAAGGATACTTGCTTGCTGTGACCAAGTTGTTCCACTGCCCATCAGATAATCCCGGAGCCCAATACCACAAAACCAGTCTGGGTTGCGAATTCTGGAGCGTCATAGTAAGCATGACTTCCATATCTGTCAAGGATGGATATTGCGTTGCATGAATATAATCCGAACTGTTCCCACTATTTACTTCCAAAACCATTGCACTATTTCTTCCATGACTATTTGCTACCCCTTGTACTGCTGAGGCAATCGACCCTGTTGCGCCTATATTTTGGTTATAACTGATAGGATACCAGTCCTCTCCTACTACCTCTGCAAGTGGAGTAAACTGCGCCAAGTTACCTACATTCCCTGCGTTGCTATTGGTCAGTGCATCCAATTTGATAATAAGACGCGGATGATTGGGGTCTGTTGTATGGATAGTACTACTGAGATTTGCAACAGCTCCATAGTCTCCCGAAGATGGCTCATCAGCAACATAATATCCCCACGTTGCAGGGTAATTTTTAACCAATGTAACTAAATACCTTGTCAAACTCAATTTATCATGACACCCACAGGCAGAGACAAGATTGGTATAACTGTCAACTGTCGTCCATTTATCTGTCCACATATCCTTCAGAGACCATATAATTTTTATATTATCCTGCGCTGCTCTCTCAGCATATTTTTGTATATCTGCTGGGGTCGTACTACTTCCCCAAATGCTGTAATCCAAAACAAGTTTAAATCCGGCTGAAGAAAATTTATCTAAATTTCCCAAACACGATGCTCCACAGGAATCATAGACTCCTTGTCCATCAGGAGGGGTATAATTTGAAGAGGCATGCTGTTGGATAGTTTGTTTTTGCTGAGACAAGAAAACAGATACTACCAATCCGCCGACTAACGTAATAGCCAGAAAACCCCCAAAGAGATATCTTACAGAAGAAAGAAAGCTTCTCACTTTCTCCCACCTACTCTCTTCATGAATAAAAGGAGTCGATTGTTGTGGTATAGGACCCATATATTATATATAATGCAGAAAAGAAGGCTATCTTGTCAAACAAAGAGCAAAAGATGCATGGTAAAATTTACTATTCGAGCGTAGGGAGGCATCGTCTCCGCAGTCAAGAACTATTTTATCGTAAGCTTCTCGACTCATCCGCCAGCTGGCAGATTCGCTCGAAGAATAAAACTAAGTTTTGAAATGAGTTTTAGATACTAACTATTAACTTTTACTGGTTTCCAATCATTGCTCGAAGGAGGATATTGTAATCAATACCATCAACTACTCCATCTCCATTTAAATCAGCAGCAGATCCTGCAGTACAGGAAGCAGTATGAAATTTACTTCCATAACAATCCATAAGTAGCCGATAATCAACAATATTCACTACTCCGTCGTGATTAATATCTCCTACTTTCTCTTTTGGAGTTGATGTTGGAGACGCGCTTGGAGTAGGGGTCGGACTCCTTGAAGGATCACCTGTTAGAGTTGGCGTTGGACTTCCTGTTGGAGTAGGCGTAGATGTAGGTGTAGGTCTAGATGTAGGAATAGGTGTCGGAGTAGGAGCACGGGTATTTGTTGGAGTAGGTGTTGAGATGGAAGAATGAGGAACACATGCACGCTGCGTACCAAAATCAACAGTTGCGCAGGTAAGCCCACCAGCACATGCCCCTGCGCCAAAGCTACAATCACCCCATGTTTGCACTTCACACCCTTTTCCACTGCCAAATGGAACTGATGAACACGTCATACCACCACAGACAGATGTGTTTTTGCTACAATCAGCATATAACTGTGTAGGTCTGGTACCAACTTGCTTCAAAGGAGTAATAGGAGAAGATACATCCCCAAATGTATTTTGTGCATACATTGGTTCTTGAATTGCATCTTTGAAGGCTTGTAGAGATGTGGTTGAGGAATCAACTCTCCAATCTGTTTCTTTATTCAAGTCAAACCAGATAACTGCTTTTACTTTGGTAAAATTTGTTACTAATTGTGCATAGAGCATATCGCTTATCCAGTTTGCCTTATTACCTCCTTTTTCTGCAGATCCCATTTCCCCAATCATGATTGGTTTGGAAGTAATTGCTTGTAAGTCCACATACGTCTGATAGAAGACTTGATAAAAACTCTGCCAAGAACTACCGGAAAATGCAGTGCCATTATTGTATCCATTCATTCCCACCCAATCAACGTACACATCACCGGGATAGAGATAATTAATCGAGCTTATCCCCGCAAATTCAATATTAACATCCCACACCCACATAACGTTTGTCGCACCCACTTGTGTAAAAATATCATGAACATGACGCCATGCTTTTACATAATCTCCTTTACTGTTTCCATTAGAACAATCACACCAGGCTGTCCAATCTCCATTCATCTCACTATCAAATCGGAGGAAAAATGGATGACCCCAATTCTTGGCATCTGTTGCCCATCGTCTGATATAACCATCAAACTTACCATTATAAATATTTCGTAATTGGTACGCGGATTGATCTGAAGAGGCGTCTTCTCTTGAATACCAGGCAACCATAGGAATGGATCCATGATTGCGTACTGTATTAAGAAAATTTGTATCTAATTGCCAACCTCCATTTTGGCTGGTTATATTCCACGAGTAATAGTTTAAAACAATAGAAACACGCTTATTAACCATTTGTTCAAAACTGGTAAGATCAAACAAACTCCCTCCATATAAATTTGGTACAACGACACCAAAATAGATATTGCCAGGCCAACTAGTATCATATGCATGCTGGTGAATATCTTGTTTTTGCTGAGACAAGAAAACAGACCCTACTAACCCTCCAACTAACGCAATAGTCAGGAAACCCCCAAAGAGATATTTTACAGAAGAAAGAAAGCTTTTCACTCGCTCCCACTTGCTTTCTTCACGAATAAAAGGAGTCGATTGTACTGGTACAGGATCCATAGATAGAGTATGGAGAAAAGAAAGCTATCTTGTCAAACAAAGAGCAAAAGATGCATAGTAAAATTTATCCTTGACATTATGCTTATAATGACTGTACGCTAGAATGACTCAAACATTCCTTAGCATCTAGTACTCAACAGCTAGGAGCTAATAATTGAAAGCTATTCTATGTCGCCCGAAAAACGCCAACAATTAACTGCCTACCTGGACACCGGACTTCTGTTTGTCTGGGGGATCTCTTTACTTCTCTTTCCCCTTTTCTTTACACCGTTAACAACCGAAGGTGTACTTCTTCCAAAAGAAATGCTCTTTGCCGGAGTTACTCTTCTCTCACTCCTTATGTGGGGAGCGAAGATGATGCTCGAAGGTCAAGTAAAAATCCGTAGAACGCCATTTGATTTACCAGTCATGCTTTTCGGAGTAGCAATTGTTCTTTCCTCTCTTTTCTCAGTTAATCGTGTGAATAGTCTTATCGCTGTATTACCAGTTGTCTATTTGGTTTTGGGATATTTTGTTGTAAACAACGCAGCGAGGAGAGAAAACACCCTCGGCTTTTTACTCACTTGCCTCTTAAGTGGCGGGGCACTCGCCAGTATTATTAGTATTGCCAACCATTATAAAGTATATTTGTTGCCTTTTAGCTCAACGCACTCAGCAACCTTCACTCCTTTCGGAAGCTATATCGATCAGGCTATTTATAGTGCAGTACTGTTACTTGTTGCCGGAATACTTGCTATACCACTCTTTAAAAAACAGAAAACAACGCAAGGAAGCATCTTTGCCGTATTTGGAGGAGTCGTCTTAGTAGGTTTGCTCAGCTCTGTTTATCTTCTTTTTACGTCTCAAAAGCCAAGTCTTCTTCCTTTTGAAGTAGGATTCCAAACTGGATTTGCAGCAATATCCCAAGATGCAGGGCGGGTTGCTCAAGGATTCTTCTTTGGAAGTGGTTTTGGGAATTATGCAGATGTCTTTACAAAATTCAAACCAATTTCCTTCAATGTAAATCCATTATGGTACCTTACCTTTGGGTCATCATCAAGCTTTATACTCGAGCTTTTGGCAACAACAGGTATTATTGGTATCCTTGCTTACATTTTCCTGATTGTAAAATTGGTCACATATAAGGGCCTCAAAACACAAAATCCAACATATTTTGCACTCCTTCTGCTTATGGCAATTTCTTTTGTCTTACCATTATCCTTCACGTTGATTGCCTTACTCTTTATCTTACTTGCACTATTTACTCTTGCACAATCTCACAGAGATTCTCACAACTTCTTTGATGTAGAATTCCAATTTGTTGCACTCAAAAAAGGAATATTCAGTTTCACTCAACCAGCAGAAGAAAAGCCACGAAGAAACAATCTGACTCCCCTCTTTGCTTTTGTATTCCTTCTTGCCGTTGTTGTTTTCCTAGGATTTTACACAACAACCTTTGCCATTTCAGATATTACTTTCCAAAGTGCGTTAGTCGCAGCAAGTAATAATAATGGAACAGCTGCCTACAGATTAGAAACACAAGCGATTACTACCTTTCCATATCGTAGTGGATACTACCGTATCTTTTCACAAACTAATATAGCACTTTCCAATTCGCTGTTACTCCTGACATCAAAAAATGGTTCTCCAAGTGCTCAGACCCAACAAACAGCATTTACCTTAATTCAGCAGGCAATCACTGCTGGAAAAGCAGCAACCACACTCTCGCCTACTTCTGTTATTGAATGGCAAAATCTTGCCTCTATTTACCGTACTCTTATTGGCGTAGGACAAAATGCAGATAGTTTTGCAATTGCTGCAACACAACAAGCAGTAACGCTAGACCCAACCAATCCACAGGAATACTTAACCCTTGGAGGACTTTATTACCAACTGGGACAATATGATAATGCCATTAGACAATTCCAAATTGCTGCTAACCTAAAGCAAGACTATGCAAATGCATACTACAATTTGGCTCATGCATACCAGCAAAAGCAAGACTATCAAAATGCAGTCGCAGCACTCCAGGTAGTCAAGCAACTCGTTGCAGCTGATAAGCAAAATAATGATAAAGTAGCCAAAGAATTAGCAGATATGCAAGCAAAATTGAGCGGAGGGCAAGCAGCAGCCACGACACCTCCTACTCCAAAAGTAACACCTGTCGCAGCACAACAACAATTGTCTCTCCCACAGACTCAGACAACCATTCCTACACAAAAAGAACAACTCCCCCTGGTTACCCCAACTCCTACCAAGTAGAGATTTAGAATTTAAAAATTCGTACTAAGCAGTACTAATTGCGCATACTAATGCTTCGTTTCTCTCTACTTTCACTTACAGATACTGGTATCTTTTCCACAAAAATACCCTCATTACTGAGGGTATTTTTTCTTTGTCATCCTGAACATAACTGTCATTCTGGTACATCAACCACAAGGCTGAGGTAGTCATAATCTACTGTTCACGGATGGTATGCAGGTTCTAGATGAGCCCTTCGATAAAACTCAGGACTAATTCAGAATGACATGCATATCCGGAATGACAAATAAATTATCGTGCGTTTTGCTGTCTAAAGCAATCGCGGCACAAAACTGGTCGGTCACCTTTTGGTTGAAAAGGAACAGTATCAGATTTGCCACAATTTGCACAAGTAATTTGAAAGGACTGTCTAGGTCCACTACTGAATCCGCCGCCTCGATTATCTCCCATTCGGGATTTCTTAGCTGCTCGACAATCAGGACATCGTTTTGGAGGATTTGTAAATCCTTTTTGTTGATAGAACTGTTGTTCGGATGCTGTCCAAGTAAATTGCTTTCCGCAATCTGCGCAGGTTAATGTTTGATCTTGCATGTGTGAGTCACCTCCTCTCGATTTTCCCGGTGTTTTTCCTTTGAGAAGGCAACCCATGGAGAAATACTACGTGTAGTATATCAGAAATGGTCAAGAAAGACAAATGGTGTGAGAAAAATGTGCCTAAATTAGCTTGGTGGACCTGAGGGGAATCGGACCCCTAGTCTTGACTATGCCATAGTCACGCGATAACCATTACGCTACAGGCCCCAGAATGAGTATCTAGTATATGGTATTTTGTACTGAGTATAAAGAGGTAATTCAATCAATACACTAAATACTTACCCTAGTGGACCTACCGGGAATTGAACCCGGACTTCAGCAATGCGAATGCTGCGTTGTACCGTTCAACCATAGGCCCCAAATTAGTATTTAGTATATGGTATTTTGTATCTAGTATACATAAACAGAAATCCGAAACTACTTACTACTAGCTACTGAGGTGAAGCTATCTCAAATACGGAAGTGGATTAACAACATGTCCGTTAATTCTGATTTCAAAATGAGTGTGGGGACCAGTCGAACGCCCAGTATTCCCTCTATATCCAATGAGCTGTCCCTGCCCTACCGACTGCCCAACACTCACTGATGGCTGAGTTACCATATGTGCATACATTGTTGAGAAAGATCCACCGTTATTCATAAGGACATGACACCCATATCCCCAATTCCAGCCACAAGATGCTTCCATAACTGTTCCAGATTTTGCTGCATAAATTGGGGTACCAACAGGACCGGCAATATCAAGACCAGTGTGATACCACGTAAAGTACTGTGTGATATCTCCAAATATAGGCCAAATAAATCCGCCACCAGAAGGAATCTGATTGGATGTTTGAGGTACAGAAGCATATGACGGCGTAGGTGCTTGATACGTTGATTGTGGAGAGGGCTTTACGCCGTCTGGGACAATAACAATTTGTCCATCAACCAGGGAGAATGTTTCGGGATTAGCAAAGTCATTAAATGGAAAGTCGACGATTTTCTGTGCGTCTGTGGCATACTTCTTGGCAATAGAATAAACTGTATCACCTTTTTGCACTTTATACGCAATACCACTCACTGGTAAAATTTCCAGAGTATCACCCACAGTAACGCTGTCATCACTCAAATCATTCTGCCACCGAATCGTATCAACAGAAATACTAAATTTCTGAGCAATGGTAGAAAGAGTATCCCCTCTTTCTACCGTATATTTTACAATTTGAGATCGAGGTTTTTCAGACTCTTTCGTATTAAAAACATTCTCATCAACAGCAATAGATTGCTCAGACTGGGAGCTAGGGGCTTTTTCAAGTCCTGCTCCACTAGCAGCGAATAATGGATATGTGTCTGCAAGTAGTGGTGCTATCATGACACCAATGCCCAATACAGCCATGGTGGCAAAATGCAAAAAAGGACGATTGTATCGTCCTCGTTTCATCATAAAAAACTTTACCAAAGTATTCTTATTTCCCTCAAAAAACATTAAAGAGCCAAATATTCTTTTTTGAGCATAAGAAGAAAGAAAGAGGCTAAAATCCCAAAGATTTTTTCCCCATTTGATAAGAGGACTTCCCTTGGAAAACTTTGCTAAAACACGCATCAGGAGTATTGTTAATGCTACCAAAGAAGGGCTTGGAAGTCAACTCGGCCGGGGTATATGTAGTATCTGGTACTTAGTATTTTGTATGAAAAGGTACCTTATGTTATGCTGCCTTCAGTGTCTTGAGGAAATCGTCATTTGAAGCTGTTTTACCCAGCTGCTCAATAAATCGTTCTGTTCTGTCATCTTCGCCGAGCATATCCAACATACGATGGAGGGTAACCAATTTTTCATATGTTTCTGGAGAAAGGATTCGCTGTTCTTCTCGTGTTCCAGATCGTGCAACATCAATTGCTGGGAAGACTCGTCTTTCAGCTAAACTTCGAACCAGGTGCAATTCCATATTGCCTGTTCCTTTGAATTCTTCATAGATAAGGTCATCCATTCGAGAACCTGTTTCAACAAGTGCTGTTGCAATAATGGTAAGACTTCCCCCATCCTGAACATTTCGTGCTGCTCCAAAGAATTTCTTTGCTGGCCAGAGAGCAGCTGGATCAAATCCTCCGGAAAGAGTTCGACCCGATGGTGCAACTGCCAAATTGTATGCGCGTGCAAGTCTGGTGATGGAATCCATGAGAATAACCACGTCTTTCCCCATTTCAACCAATCGCTTTGCTCGCTCAAGAGCTATTTCTGCAACTCGCGTCTGGTGCTCAGGTGCTTCGTCAAAATTAGAAGCAATGACTTCGCCTTTTACAGACATTGTGAGATCTGTCACTTCTTCAGGACGCTCTCCAATGAGCGCTGCCATAAGATGCACTTCTGGGAAATTCTTGGTAATACCTGCTGCTATCTCTTTAAGGATAGTCGTTTTACCAGCCTTTGGAGGAGATACGATAAGTCCTCGTTGACCAAACCCAATTGGTGCAACTAGGTCAATAAGTCGGGTTGAATATGGTGTTTTATCTGTTGCCAAAACAAGCTGTTTATTTGGGTAAATAGGCATCAAGTCATCAAACCATGGTCGTCGTGCTATCTGATCTGCAGGCTCTTCATTAACTTTTTCAACTTTCAAAAGTCCATAGTAGCGCTCATTATCTTTTGGAGGTCTTGCAACTCCTGCTACCTTATCCCCTGCTCGAAGCAAAAAGCGTCGAATTTGAGATTGGGAAATATACACATCACGATTAGAAGGAATAAATTTAGGTCTCAAAAATCCATGACCTTCTGGCTGAACATCTAAAATACCACTCACCTCTTCTGTTGGACCTTGTAGTGCCATAACAGCTGGTGTCGTAAGTCCACCACTATCTTGTTGCACTGGTCGTGGAGCGTGAGTTGTATGATGAAACGGTTTTACTTCAAGTGGCCTTGGATTCATAGAAGGCGCAGCAGTATCCACCGGTGGCACAGCATTTTCACTTTGTGTTTCTGTGAAATTCTCTGTGTTTTTTGTATCTGCACTGCCAACAAAATCACTGGGTGTATGAACTTTTTTTGTATAAGGCATAATAAGTTTAAAAATTAAAAGTTACCGGGATAGCTTTGAGATTTTTTATCATGAAACGGAAACCAACGTGCTATCGAGAAGATTCGAAATGCAACTGAAGGTATTATAGAGTGAGCATCTGAGGTTTGTCAATCCCTAAAAATGGAGATAAAGGGGTCAAAGGTACCACTGAGCCAGATGAGACAAATGGAGAAATCCCTTTTGACTCTCTTGGCTTATATCAGTATGAGCTCCTAGTTATAGAAACTGAGATCTAGAAGCTGATAATAGACTATCCTGTCTATTGGGCGGCCTCTTACTCTTATTTTACAAACTTCACACAGCTCTCATACTGCCTCTTGAGAAACTACAGGTCAATGAAACGCCTTATTTTTGCGTCAGTTTTGTTGTTGCTAGGACTACTTGGATTCTTTTTCATTCCCTCATCTCATGCAGAATGTGTTCCCTTATATGGAGGAGGTCAATCGTGTACCAACCCACACTTGTCTATTACCAAAACAGTTTTTAACCCAGTAAGTAATTCTTATGTCCATGACTTAGGCATTAACGACACCAGATTTCATCCTGGAGAAAGAGTTAGTTTTAAAATTACCGTAAACAATACTGGAGATGGAAAAGCAACTCATGTTGTCATTACAGATTTCTTACCTTCCTCACTCTTGGCTGTTGCACCCAATCCAGATAGTAGCACTGGTCCAAGTGGCGTAACAATCACAATTCAGTCGAATGATTTAAATCCTGGTCAAACAGCCACTTTTACCGTTGTCGGACAAGTGGCTAGCTCAATTCCTCAGGGTGTCTCTTGTAGCAATAACCAAGCACAAGTTAAATCTCAGGAAGATACTAATGCAACAAGCGATTTCTCTCAATTTTGTGTAGAGCAAGTAGCCCCTACTCCTACCGGCGGACTTACCAATGTAACGCCTACCATAGTCCCAACAACCCCCACCATTGTCCCAACTGTTTTCCCAACAACCCCCACAACAACCCTCCCTCCTACAGGCCCAGAAGCACTACCACTTTTGGCACTTTTCCCAACAGGAGTAACAGGATTTATTTTACAAAAACTAGCAAAGAAGATGAAAAAAATAAGTTCATAGTTCACGGTTCATAGAACTACTATCAACAATGAGCCAGGAAGGGGGTGAAGATATGACAATACCAGAAAGACCAAACAGGCAACAACCAGGACAACTACCCAGAGCACCAATGGCACCAAGTGCTGGAGGAGATTTAGGGTTAGAGAGAACTCAACCATTACCTGGAAGACCTCAGAGACCTGAACCTAGTGCAGTACCGGCTGGGCAAATCAAAGAAGATGAAGAGACAGTACCGTCATTACAAAGGGTAAGGCCATCTACCCAGACTGAAGCACAACCTCCAAGCCCAATACAAGGTACTGAACCAACGAGAGGTGGAAGGGTAAGGTGGTACGACCGTCAGCCAGTCATATTTGTGAGAGACAGGGCTATCCCAATTATTGTTGTTGGGGGAATTGTACTTTGTGCTGTCGGAGCACTTGCCGAATATCTTCTGCTTACTAAAAAAGCAGAAATCTACAAGGAGAAAGCAACTCCAACAACTGGAATAGCAACAGGAAGACCTCCTAATTGGGAGTTTGCCTGTAGTCCCGCCACTAATGTAGGAGCATTTGTAGATGGAGCATTTGTAGACACAATTGGAAAAGGCGGAGCAGTCCTCGATGTTACCAAGCCAGGACAACATACCGTGGTTACTGTAATTCCACCAAATACAGATGTATCAATTAGCGGAGCTATTCATGAATGGTTGTACAACTCTGACTGCAGCATTGACCAAATAACACAACAAGCAAGAGATCATGCAGCCACAGCTAACGATCCCTTTGTCTCTGATTACCATTCTGTTACTGCAACGGATAGTCCAGTTGCAACGGCTTCCCAATTGGCAATGCACGATAGGATAGCGCAAAGAAAAGCTGTGAGAACAAGGCAAGAAATGCCAGTTTGGAGAAGAGTTTTTACAGTTTAGGTCTAAGAGATGAGGGTGTCGTTTACTCTGTCAGCAGATGGAAAATCTAATCAACTCCCCTCTCCTAATAGGAGAGGGGTAGGGTGAGGTCGTTAAAACTCATCCTTATCAAGATCAAAGAAAGGATATGTAGATTGAAAAAACAACCGTTGGTATCAGTTGTTATGCCTGCTTATAATTGCAGTAGGTTTATTCATGATGCAATAGAAAGTATTATTCACCAAACCTACACAAATTTTGAACTTATTCTTGTTGATGACAATTCAACAGATGCAACAACAGAAATTATTGCAGAATACACCAAACGTTTTTCTCCAGTAGTGAAAGCTGTTTTTTTACAAAAGCAGTGTGGAGATACGAAAGCAGCCAATAAAGGATTTGCGATTGCAAAAGGAGATTTTATTGCTCGCATGGATGCTGACGATATTGCCCACCCTACTCGCTTGGAAAAACAAATTGCTTTTTTCCTGTCTCATCCTGAAGTGTTTGTTTTGGGAAGCCAAAGTTATGTTATGAATGCAGACAATAGACTTATTGGAGAAAAGAAATTCCCTATTACGCACAAAGATATTTACCAAAAATTTGGTGTGTATAACCCTATACTTCATCCATCATGCATGATACGTCGCAGTTTGCTCCCCAACCCACGCATTCTCTATCAAGAAATCAGAAGCATTCATGCAGATTATTACACATTTTTCTCTTATCTAAGATATGGACAGTTTGCAAATCTTTCAGACAAATTGCTCTATTATCGAATTCATGGAAAAAATAACTCACTGAAAAATCCAAAGAAACGATTTAGAGCAATTATGACTATACGAAAGCAAGCAGTCAAAAAACTTTCCTACAATATGTCTTTCAGTTGCAAAATACAGAATTTGCTACAAACCCTTGCTGTCTTACTGCTTCCTGAAAAAACAATTGTCCCTTTGTACATGCTCCTTCGTGGGGTATATACCCCACATCTGACTATCAAGCGATTCTCTTCCGCTACAACTTCTGTACCAAAAACGAGTATTTCTATAAAGGCATAATATGCATCTACTCAAACGATTCTGGCCACTCCTCATTATCTTTTGTATAGAGATGCTGCTCTTTCTGACAAATTATCGACCTGCAACTTATCTAGCAGGCTGGGATGGATTATATCCCGAGCTTAATTTTTCAGTTAATTTTCAAAGAAATATTTTCTCCGTGTGGCAAGAATACCGAGGAGTGGGATTGTATGATGGTATGTCTCATGCTTCAAACCTTCTTCATACTCTGTTTCTTTGGCTTTTACATATTTTCTTACCTCAAGATATTTTACGCTACTTTTTTATCTTTCTGATGCATGCTCTCGGAGTAATTGGCATGTATATGCTACTTCAGCATCTGGTAAAAAACAGGCTTGTTGCTTTGTTTGGTTCTCTTTTTTATGGCTTTAATCTAGGAATTACTCAAATGTTTTATACACCCTTAGAAGTATTTGCCATTCACTTTGCATTTCTTCCCTTTCTTGCTTGGTCACTCCTTGCCTATCTGCAAACCCCAACACGAAAGAAAATAATTCCATTTTTTATTTTTTCACTTCTCTCTACCCCCCAAGGCTTTGTTCCCCAAATTTTTATTTGTTACCTCCTCCTGGTTGCATCAATTCTAGGAGTATACCTGCACCAATACGGAAAAGCTGCTTTCCAAGCTACTACCAACATCCTGATTGTTATTTTCTGTGTCAATGCTTTTTGGCTTCTTCCATATATATATGGTCTTCCTCAAAATGCACCAGTTATTATGAATTCAAAAATCAATCAAATGGCTAGCAATAAAATTTACCTCATGAATAAAACCCGTGGCAATCTGGCCGATGTCCTAACTATGAAAGGATTTATGCTTGATGGGGCCGAATTTGTGAATCAGGAGTATGGATATATTATGCCCCAGTGGAGGAATCATACCACATCGCTCTTTTTTATCATTCCTAGTCTTATCTTTATTACCCTTCTACTTTTTGGAATATATACCATAAGAAAGACCAAACAGATAGAATTCTATCCTTTTGTTATCAGCTTTGGTCTCAGCTTTTTCTTTTTAGGAAATGACATCTGGGGGTTGAGTCTATTGAACTCATTCCTTCGATGGCTATTACCAATTTTTAATGAGGCATTTCGCTTCCCTTTTACGAAATTCTCCACTCTTTTTGCCTTTTCCTATACCATAGTATTGGCAGTTGGAGTACAAGAAATCATTAAAAAAATTAATGGTGAAACCGTGCATATTTTCGCGTTTTCGAAAGTGACTGAAAAGATTACAAACAGTTTTCTGGATTATATACCATACCGTAAAATTTTTAGACTATCAAGCGATTGGAAAAAAGAAAATAGGTATGTTAAATCACTAGGAATTATTATTGCTTATTCCCTATTGCCTATTGCCTTACTCCTCTACTCCTTTCCCGTCTTCCAGGGTCACTTTCTCTTTGATGCACTTCGGGTAAAAATGGAACCTGAATATATGGATGTGATTCGATTCTTAGACAATCAACCCACTCCAGCTCGTATTGCCACTTTGCCCCAACCAACGTTTTATAACTGGGAATACCACCAAAATAATTATCGTGGATCGGGGTTTGTTTGGTACGGAATTCCTCAAGCTACTCTTGAGAGATCTTTCGATCCTTGGAGTAATATAAATGAAAATTATTATTGGGAGCTTTCTCAAGCCCTCTACTCCCACAATACCCAAGCCTTACATAAGGTATTTGCCAAGTATCAAGTCACCTATATTCTTCTGGATGAGAATCGTATCTATCCTTTTGCTCCCAAAAGTTTGCAAATCCAGGAAACAAAAGCTATGGTGACCAATAGTGGCGCACAGGAAATAAAACAGTTTGGGAAAATAACTCTCTATAGACTACCTGCTTCTCCCCTTTTTACTGCCACCAATCTGCCAACAGTTAATCCATACCAATGGGGAGATACTGATGTGTTTTATCAGCTCCATGGGAATTACATTGCCACTGATAGAGCTAACTTTACCCTTCCCTTCAGGTCGCTTTTTACCAATAAAACTCAGAAGTCCCTGCCATTTCGTATTGAGAAAAACGCTCAAGAAATCTCCTTCACAACAAACCTCGATGCTTACACATCTCATATAACACTTCCTTCATTTACTGCTGTGGAGTCACTTATTCCAGGCAAACTCATCTATTCTCCTACTACAAAAATTATCTCGCTTCTTGTCCAAACTCCTCAAACATTTATTGCTGGGCAAAATATATCCAATCAAAGCCTTATTTATCCTCTCTTTAGGCTCCCTGATAATCCGGCTTTTCCCCTTCACATCCAAATAAATGGCCAATATAACTTTACACTTCTATCTAATCCTTCTCAAACACTTGGGACGGTACTTCTTCCTGTTTCACAAAACACTATTGTCATAGCAACAGATCAACAAAGAGGTACTGCGGAAGCAATTCTCCCAAAGGAGAAAATACAAGAAACGTTTTCTCACCCAGTCAGTATTTCACTAGCCAAAAGTAATAAGGTACTCCCACTTACGGTAAAAATTTCCACTTCTCCAGATACATTTTTACCTAACATCCAAACAATTGCTGCCAACAATTGCAACACTCTTGCCCAAGGTACTATCCAACTTGCTCAAACTAAGGAAAGATTAGACAAAACACAAAATATAGGGATCTCCCTTTCGGCTTTGCATGCAGATGCTTGTCTCTCTTTCTTAGATAGAGCTGCTCAAAGCAGTGAAGGCTATCTGCTTTCTCTTACCAGTCGTCATATTACTGGCGAACCACTCACTCTGTGGGCGGAAGATTCCTCTGAAGAGTATACATTTCTCTATACCCAATTACCCATTGATTCGAATGAAGCAATTTCTTACTTCATGGTTCCTACCCGGGAAAACTTTAATTTGGGGTATACATTCCATGTGGAAAATATTTCAACAGGAAATGACGCAAGTGAGAATGAATTACAGTCCCTCTCACTCTCTCCTATTCCCTCTCAATTTCTCACCCATATTTTAGCAGACACTGGGAAGAATCAGTCCGCAACAAGTACAGAAGACGTATCTTTTACCCATCCCAACCCTTCTATGTACTCTATAGATACTTCCGGGTTACCTGAAAATGCGACGATTGTCCTCTCCCAAGCCTTTGACCCCGGCTGGCACGCATACTTTATACCAAATACTACATTCCACCAAATACTACATACTATTTTCCCTTTTTTTGGGGGGGAAGAATTAAAAGATCATGTCAAAGTCAACAATTGGGAGAATGGATGGGTGCTGCCAAACAATGAACTGCCAACTACAAACCATGGACATGTCATCATCCTCTTCCTTCCTCAATATTTAGAATATCTGGGATTCGGAATACTGGGGCTCAGTATTGTTATTTTGTTACTGCAAAACATGCGATATGGTAAACGCAATTGAACTAATCGGTTATACCTTAGTTCCCTTGAAGTATACCCTCAGATAGCCTTGAAATTTGACAAGATATCTCTTCTTTGGTAAACTTTTTTCATTGAAGTAAGACTAATAACCACTGCTCAATCTGCCTAACCGAGCTTAGCTCGGCTCAAATTTCTGCCCAATCTATGAATACCTTAGTTGACCATAAACCATTAGTTTCTGTATTGATCTCAGTATTCAACGTGGGGCACTTCCTTCCCTCATGCCTTGATAGCCTCCTGGCTCAGCACCATGACAATATTGAAATTATTGCCATAGATGACTTCTCACGCGATGATTCCTGGAAAATTTTAAAACTCTATAGAAAATTTGATAAACGCATCAAAATATATCGCAATGTAAAGCACTATGGCAAAGGAGTCACGCTTAATCGCGCTGTTAACCGTGCAAAAGGACAATTCTTGGCAATGATGGATGCAAAAGATATTGTCTATAAAGAACGGTTTACGAAGCAAGTTAAATTTCTTTTAGACAATGAGAAAATCGTTGCAGTGGGGACACAATGCAGCCTTATTAATGCAAATAATAAGAAGATTGGCAAAACAGACTTCCCTCAGGAATACGATGCGCTCTACCACAAACCTCTCCATACCGTCTCTATTAATTTTGAATCTGTGATGATTAACAGGCTGATGTTACCAAAAGATCTTTTGAAATTTGACACCAGTGAAAAAGCCATGATGTACTCCGATCTTTTAATTAAACTCATTCAATACGGACAGATTGTTAACCTTCCCTTTACTCTTCAATATCGCCGAACAGCTCTGACGACAACCCAAACAACACTCAAAGACATTCCGAATCTTATTAAGTTGTGGATTAAGTCGATGGATGCCTATGACTACAAACCATCTTTCCGCTCTTTCTTCTCCTCAGTATTCAAATTCCCCACCCTTAGTACTCAGTAAGCCAAGAGAATAAAAGAGATAGGGCCAATTCCTAGCTTCTTGCTCAGTTGAAAAACTGAAAGCTGTATAAAAAACCACTTGGTAGGTATAAAGTTTTAAATTTACACACATTGATACATAAAGATATTTATAAGTACTATTTAGATATATAAAAATTGTCTCATTATTAGATTGTTAAATTTCTTAAAAAAGAAAAGTTATACTATTTAAATATAGCACCTCCTCTATTTTAATCAGTCCAATACCAAAGATTGAAATAATTTTTGTCCCAAAGTTATCCACATATTTTTCTTATTATAATTTAGGTTGATAAATCAATCTAAACCATACACTATAAATTATAGGCCTTGTCTATTTTCTGTTATTACAGGCTATAGGTTGACAAATCTTGACAAGTCATGATAGAATTTATGCAACATATGAAAATCCTCTCCATGAACCAATCGGTACATGGCTTCGCTGCCTTCTTCTCTTTCTTTGGAAAAGGCAAAAAAGCAGCTCGAAAATCTATTGATGACTACAAACAAGAAGTATTACTCAGACAAGGAAAAGCACAATTCGAAAAGTTGATTCAAAAGGGGTTATCTATCCCAGTGGTATTGTTATAAAAAACAAAAAAAGAGCATCGCTTTCGTTACTCTGTATATAAATTCGTCG
>CAZRBN010000001.1:941-69987 GCA_964598355.1 uncultured Gammaproteobacteria bacterium | reverse complement strand
GGATAGTCCCATTGGCACCAATGGAGAGCGCAGGACCACCAGCTGTCTGAGCAGACAGAGAGGCAACAGGAGTGCCATTGGCAACATTTGTGAAGGCAAATTTTGCACCACTTGTTGCAGTAGCTCCTAGGAGTAAGTCATCGGTACTGTTGAATGGTGAAAGTGCACCATTGTTTCTCTGGAAGAGTTGGGTGAGAGGAGTACCATTTTGATAAATGTTGTTGGCATAGACATTGTTCCATTGGAAGGATGCGGATCCTACGTCATAGGTGTTGGTAATATTAGGGAGCAAATTGTTCTTCAAACTGCCATTGTTGGCAACAGTGAATCGGGTAGTTCCACTTGCACTTGCAGTGAACAAATCACCAGAGTTCAAATTGTTCACAATGAAAGAAGCATTGGACCCAATGCCACCAGAGACAGAGAGCGGAGCGAGGGTATTGGATGAGGAACCAACGAGAACACCACTGGTTGCAGTACTTGTCAGAACAGTGTTGCCAGTGCCATTAGGAGTAATGGTGAAGTTACCATTGTTGCCAGTGGAAATGGTACCTGCATTGGCAAACCCAAGAGAGGTAGCAGAAGTGGTGATGGTGTCCAGAGAAGAGACACCAGTGAGAGCACCAGCGGTAGTGACATTTAAGCCACCACTGGAGGTGAGAGCAAAGGTACCAGTACTGTTTCCAATGGCAACATTGCCAGTGTTGGTAGTACCTAAGTTCAAAGCACCTGTGCCATTAGGAGCAACCGTGAGAGAAGCATTGCCAGATGGAGTATTGATGGTTGCAGCAGAGCCATTCCCCAAAGAGAGAAGAGTACCATTGGCAGTAATATTACCATTGTTTGCAATGGTAAATTGGGTGGTTCCGGATGAGGATGCGGTAAACAAATCATTAGTTACTGCACCTGTTTGATTAACAATAAGTGCTGCATTTCCACCTGTGTTACCTCCTTGTATATGAAGCAGAGCAGATGGGGTGGCTGTTCCTATACCAACCTTTCCGCTTCCAGATAATGTGAGGTTAAATCCAGCTAATGGGAGATCCGTGTTACCAGTTAGAGTGCCTCCTAAGGCAACTGCATTACTTGTTCGTGTTAAACCATTTGAGAAAGTAAGTGGATTTTCAAAATCAGCTCCTGGCACTGCGATAGAAAGAGCGCCAGAGCCATTTGCTTTAAGCAATCCATTGGTAAGACCGCTAAAAGTGATAGTCCCTGAAGAGGTAATACCAGTGAGTCCGGTAAGGGTTCCTCCTGCAATTAAGTTAGTACCAGCTGTTTGTAGTGCTGTTACTCCTCCAGGAGCCAAGACAATATTGCCTGTGGTTATCGTTCCTAGGGTTAATGTTTGCTTTGCTGTGGTTGCTAGGGTCCCATTTGCTGTCAAATATGTTGCTCCGCTTGCTCCTGCAGAGACAGATGCGATAGGAGTACCGCTTGCTACGTTAAGAAAAGAAAATGGAGCATTTGCAGTTGCTGTTGAACCTAGAGCAAGGTCTCCGTTTGCAGTTATGGCAAATGCTTTAAGGCCTGTTGTGTTATTGTTTATGACAAATTTTGAAGCGTCAGTATTAATTGCAAATTGATTCTCACCAGGATCAGTATCAATAAATGTTATTGTTGGTGAAGTATTGGCTATTGTTATATTTCCTCCTGAGGTTGTCTGGCCAGAAAGGTACAGGTTTCGGTATTGTCTGGTTGGTGAACCTAAGTCGTATGTATTATTAGCGTTTGGCCCAATACTTCCTGCTACTTCAAGTCTGAAAGGGTTATTAGAAGCATCGACATCAAAAGGATTAGTACCGATGCCAATTCCGATATTGCCCGTTGGAATGAGCAAATCACCAGACGAACTTGCAGAAATGGTTGGGGCAGTTGCTCCAGTACCAGACGCATTAAGAGTGAGCGTACCACTGATGGAGGCAGCAGTGCCAAGAGCAAGATTTCCTGTTGTTGCATTAAAAAATAGCGTCGATTTTGTAATCGAACCATTACCTCCAAGTACAAAATGGTTTGAGGTAGTGCTTGACCTTATATAATTTCCGTAGGTTACGTCAGTGTTAATGATAAAAGGAGATTGTCCAGCTGATGTAATTGATGAATCCAAGTCTTTTAACACTTGTTGTAAATTTGTGGCTGTTGTATTGGTGAGATTAGGGAAGACACCAACCAAGTTTGCTCCTGACGTGTTTGAGTTTGCTCCTGCAGCATTAAGTGCAATGGATGTCCAAGATGGAAGACCATTTTGTACCTGTAAAATTTGTCCATTGGCTGTTCCGATTGGCAGTGTGGCAAGGACATTTGACGAAGAAGCATACAAAAATGCTCCTGATGTGTACGTTGTCAAACCAGTCCCTCCAACACTTGGACTAATAACGCCTGACTTAATTGCTTCTCCGGCAATTTGACCGGTTGCATCAATAATCAAATTGTGTGCTACATCAGCATTTGTTACACAACTCGAGCAGTGTCCTCGACTAACAACAGTACTCAGGGTTGCTGTGTTTGAAATGGTCGTGCCAGTAATGGTAATGTCTGTGTTTCCAGCTTGTAATGTTATATCTCCTACAAGACCTCCTATCGAGGTAACTGTCTTAGAAAGATCAACTGAGATGGTTGGGTTTTGCTTGTCTCCAGCGACCTTAACGTTTGCTCCAGCTTTGAAGCCGTATAAAATATTTGGAGCTGTTAGATGGCCAGTAAATGTGCCGTTTCCCGCAACGGTGAGATCTTTTTTTAATGTTGCGTTTTCTTTAAATTCTACAGGAAGACCAAAAATAACATTTCCAGTAAGTTGAAGTTTGCTTGTCTGTGCCCCTAGAATTTTGGTTCTATTTTCGGTTAATTTTATAAATCGCTCTTGATATGTATCAAAAATAAATTTAATGTGGTTTTGTTGAGTAAATAATGTTATCACACCAATGACAATGATTCCTGTTGTAATGGTAGCTACTTTGCGTGATGGCATCTTAATAGGAGATGTTAGTGAGTCTCTCACTTGAGATTTGAGATATTCTTTGACGAAGTCATCACTGTAGAATTCACGTCCAATCCACCTTAAGAATTTTTGGTAGAGATTGCTTTGCGTCCTCCTTTCTTCATAGATTGCATTCTCCACAATAGACTCAGCCCGCCCAGGCAAATCTTGTGAAGGTTTTTCTGTATTGAGTGAGACTCCCTCGAGAAGCGATTGTCTGATTTGTGCAAAGTCTTCCAGTTGCTCAGGCGTATAGCCCATTTCGCCTTCAGGTGTGATAGTAGGTTTGAGAATGTGGTGCTTATTCCATTCGATGAGGACGTCAATAGAAACTGCCAATTGCTGGGCAGCTTCTTTCAACGTCAATAACTTTTTAGGATTGCCTGGGCGAGCTGAATCCATCTTGTTGTTTTAAAAAATAAATGCTAAGGCTAAAAAAAGTAGAAATGTGTGGGCACTTTCTTATCTCAAAAAAGATCATTTTTTAAGCCTAATTTAACTGTAATTGGTTTTAGTATATCTAGTCAATATCCTAAATATATATAGTAGACAGATTGCGTACTATTTTTACTTGATTTAATAGTCTAAAGAGGAGTATTGATGATATTTATTGATCATAATTTTATGAAATTATTTTCCCAAAAATCTAAATCTATTTGCAGTAATTAGCAAATTCAAGAAGAAGACAAAGCTAATAAAAATGGAAAATAATAGGTGAAAAATTACGATACTTTATCAATAAATAAAATACCGCAATTTTAAGTTTTTCATTTTACTTATATGTACCCTTGAAGTTTAATTTAGTTCGTGGTTTTTGGTGGAGTTGGCTGTGTTGTTAGAATTTCATCTTCGACAACAAGTGCTTCAATACCTAAAAAGATAACAACGTTGTCTTGTTTGACTTTCATCACGGCTTTTTCAATTTTCAGTTCCTTCACTTTTTGATGATCTTTATATAAGATAATTTCCTGTTGAATTATAGAAATAAAGTTAGCGTGCATCGGAAAAACATCAAAGCGTCCAACTTCATTGTATGAGCTAATTCGGTCTACTTCTCCTTCAAAGATAACATCTTTGGTGTCTCTAACTTTTACTTTAATAGGTTTTTTATTGGACATACGTGATTAGTGCAAAATTAAATATGCTATATCTTCATACAAAGCCGCCAATTAAGCACAACAAAACAACTCTTTTAGTATACAAATATTTTTCTTTTAAAACAACAAAAAACAAAACCTGTAAAGAGCTTATACAGTTTTTAAAACTCGTGTAGTCTATATAGCTTATGCATGCAACAAGTTTTAAAGCCCAAAAAACTAAAAAGCAACAAAGCTTACTCAATCTACCAAAGTCTGTAATGTTACAACATCATAAAACTCACCGATTTTTAAAGCCCAAAAACCCTATGAGTTTACAAAATT
This sequence comes from uncultured Gammaproteobacteria bacterium, assembly GCA_964598355.1. Classification (GTDB taxonomy): domain Bacteria; phylum Patescibacteriota; class Microgenomatia; order Levybacterales; family UBA12049; genus DASQJJ01. The sequence continues at coordinate 65,589 of CAZRBN010000001.1, read as the reverse complement.
GATAACTTTTAAAATAGTAAAAGTATGTTTTTTACATATGTTTCAGTAATACATCTCTCTATGGTGAAGATTTTGACGATGAAGATGTCGTCTTATCAGGTAGTTCGGTTGCCTGAGTAGTTGCTGCGGTAGTTACGTTTTGAGCTGGAGTTGCTGTTTGATTTGCAGCAGTATCTCCTGCTGATTTTTGATCATTGGGTGTTGTCTTTTGGCTTGTTGCATCAGTCTTAACAACACTTTTTGCTGCTAGTTTGTCTTCAACATCCTTAAGGGTTGCTATGTAGAGAAAATCCTCTGGTTTGAGTGAGTCAACCTTCCCATCAAGAATTGCTCGCACATCGGCAACAGTGTCTGGTCGCTTTACGAAAACTCCCTTTTTTTCGGTCTGATTTTCAACAACAGTAAAATTTTGTGTCATAAAATTCTTTAACATTTTTGATCGTTTATAAATAGTTTGGTCATCATTTGATAACTCGGATTCTCCAATAAGTGATACTATTCTTTCGAGTGAAGTTGCTTTTTTTAGTAATGTTTGGGCATCCAACGCTGTATCGTAGTGTAGTTGTCCTACTGTATCTGGGTTGAGCGCAGAAGAATTTGATGAAAGAATATCAATCGCCGGGAATCTTCCCTCCTGATATACTGCGCGAGAAAGAATGAGTCCAGAATCTAAATAGGGGAAAATTGCCTGAACGCCGCTATCAGTCAAGTCATCAGCAGGGACATAGATTGCCTCAAAGGTTGTTATGGCATTGGTATGGGTTGATACCAGTCTTTCGTGGAATGATGCCATTTCTGAAGTAAGGGTTGACTGGTAACCTCCTTCAGATGGAATAGCATTCATGAGTGTTGACAATTCATACCCAGATTGGGCAAAACGGAAAATGTTATCGATAAAGAAAAGTACATCTTTTCCCATAACATCACGGAAATACTCAGCAAGGGTTACTCCGGTAAATGCTGTCCTAAATCTGAGTGCAGGATTTTCACCCATACTTCCGTAAATAAGACTAACTCCTTGCATAACTTTACTTTCAATAAGCGTTGCAAAAAGTTCTTCTCCTTCGCGGGTTCGTTCGCCAACACCGGTAAATACCGATACATTTTTTTCCGGATTTAAAATAACCAGGTTGTGAATAATTTCTGAAATAATAACTGTTTTGCCGACTCCTGCTCCTCCAAATAAACCAGTTTTGCCACCCTTAACAATTGGAGTAAAAAAATCAACAACTTTAATACCTGTTTCCAACACCTCATGAGGAATATTCACATTTGCATAACTCACATCTTTTGCAATAATGGGACGCGTTTCTTTTGTAATGAGTTCTCCCAGACCATCTTGCACATCACCCAATGTATCAACGACCCGTCCCAAAAGCTCTGGGCCTACAGGAATTTTAATGGGTTGTCCCGTATCCACAACAACAGATCCATGATGAAGTTTGGTTACAGTAGTTAATGCTAGACAGAAAAAACTGTTTGGAGAAGCGGATGTATAGACCTCCATTTTCACACTAGCATCTTCTTCTAAAATTAAAACGTCATAAATACGAGGTTTTTCCTCGATAAATTCTGCCTCGATAATTTGACCTTTTACACTAATAACTTTTCCTTTGACCATAATTTATGTAAATATATTTAGACTGTATTTAATTACTAAAGCTAATTTTAGATCATATATAATGTTCATTAATTTTCACAACTATTCAAGCAAAGAAATGACCCCTGAAATGGTCTCTAGCTGTTTTTTATTTTGTGTTAAATGTCTCAAGCGATTTTTTACCTGGTTTAATTTTTTAGATTCTTCTTCTATATGTCCAAGTGCCTCTTCCATCGCATTGACTCGAGATGCATGACGAGCAAGTTGATTTTCCAGTAGTGTTTGGCTAAAAAGATTTGCCATAATTTGCGTTTCAAAAAAATGAAAAATTTTCTCGAGTGTTGGCTCAAAAATAAATCTGTCTTCTCTCGGAGTTGGATTAACTATTTCAGTTTCAAAAACATCTTCGCCGGTAATACTTGTTGCAATAGGAGTTTGTGTAACGACATTCCCAAATTTTCCATAATAGATATATACTTTTTCGTACTGGAGAAATTTTTGCATGAGTTTTTTAATGTGATCAACATTGACACTAGTATCAGGAATTTCAAAATATTCAAATTGCTTATTTTTACTTGCATTTGATCCTTCAAACATTTCACGTCCGGCGCTTCCAATAACAACAAGATCTGCTGTTGTCCCTTCTGGTTTTTTCAAATCTTCAGTAAATAACCTGAATGTCTTTTGTGTAACAGATCCATAAAGCCGACCGTTAGAAGATAAATAGACAAGAAGTGTTTTTCCATTGTTTTGCAGTCCTTGTATAATTGTCTTTTCACCTCGTTTTATTCGTGCCATAAGGTCTTTTACCTCCCGTTCATACGATGCTTTTAAGTCAACAAAAATATCGGAAATTTCAGTTAAAAAATCACGTGTTTTTAAGACGGACTCCTTAATATTTTGCATACGAATAACTGCAATCTCTTCATAACTTTGTACCAAATCTTTTAAACTATTAAGTGCCTCCAGGTCTTCTTGAACTAATTTTTTTTGTGCCATAGGTTAATATTTAGTAGTCCATCCGTTTTTGGTTTGCTATTCTTCTACTTTATACTGCTTTCATCTTTTAACTCCCTGTCTGTATTGTCACTTGTTATCCTACTGGTTGTGTTGATGTTGGAGTTGGTTGTGTTACATTAAATCCGGCAAGTGTGAGTAACTGATCTTTATTTTTTAAAACATTTTCATCAAAAGTTTTTGAATCCTTTGTATTTGTTAGGTCATATAATATTTTTTGTTTTCCCCGATCATATGAAGCAGCAATAAGACCATTTTTTATTTTCTCAAGTGCTTCTTTATCTGGAATGAAATCCTGAAGAATCATAGAAAGGATAACCAGTTGTACTTGTGTTGGAACGGTAACTTGATATGGTTGATTGAAAAATTTATAAACCATATCTCCAAGTTTAAGTTTCTTTTTTACATCATCAGTTAATTCCTGACCAAAGTGAGAAATAGTCTGAAGTTTTGTGTATTCTGCTAAAAAGGAGGTGAGATTTTTATTGATTTCTCGGGATAACTTGCTAAGCGTCTGTCGGCCAACACGGGTAACTGATAAAGGAATATTCACGGCAGGACGCATACCTTGATAATAGATATTGGTATCCAAATAAAGGTGGCCATCAGTAATGCCCATAACATTTGTTGAAATATAGCCAGTAAAATCTCCTTCAACAATTTCTATAACAGGCAAACAGGTAATTGATACTTCCCCTACTTTTGGATGCTTAAAATTCCCAGCCCGTTCAAGAAGTCTAGAATGTGTATAAAAAACGTCGCCAGGGTAAGAATCTCGGCCAGGGAAGCGTCGAGCAAGGAGAGACAGTTCTCGATAAAATTTTGCATGGGTTGAAAGATCATCCAAAATGACAAGAGTATGAATACCTTGTTCTTTAAAATACTCAGCAATTGCCATTGCTGCGTATGGTGTTTGGTAAATAAGACTTGGAGAGTCATACGAGCTGGTTGCAACAAGAATAATATTTCCCATAATTTTTTCTTGGACAAAAAATTCTTGGAGCCTTTTTATATCACTTTTTTTCTTGGCAATTGCTGCATAAATTGCGATAACGCCTTCATAGACTTGTTTTTTTATTACGGTCATAAGCACTGACGTCTTTCCTGTTTTTCTGTCTCCAATGATCAATTCCCGCTGGCCTCGTCCTAAAGGAAGAAGAAGATCAATAAGCGAAATACCAGTTGCCAAAGGAGTCGTTATTTTTTGTCTGCCAGCAATACCCACTGGTTTGGCATCCAAATCACCCATTTGAGTTGGTTTGGTGAAAGGAACGCTTGAATCAAGAGGTTCTCCTAATGGGTTTATAGCTTGTCCTAATAATTCTTTTCCAACAGGTACTGAAAGCAGCTGATCAGTACGAGTAACTTTCGTGCCAACTCTTGCTGGTTCATGAGAAAAAATTCTTGCTTCAATTTTCCCGCGGTTAATACTAAACACTTCGCCTTTTTGTCCACTTTCAAACAAAATAACCTCATGCGTTTTAACATTCGGTAGTCCTTCTATAAAAACAATAGGGTGACTTACCTGGTAAACCACACCATATTCTCCTGTTTTTTGTAATAATTGCTCAAATGTTTCCATAACGTCAATTCAAAATGCAAAAGTCAAAATTGAAAAAAAATAAAAGTATATAAGTAAAATACCTTAGGTTTTGAGTTATCGATTTTGCATTTTAACTTACTTCTGTTGGTGCACTTGTCTGTTGTGTTTGTCTATTTTGTGATTGTAGAAGGGTTGAAAGCATCTGCTCTACCGGATTCTTGAAAGAATAATCTTTAAATCTTCCGTTATAGTTAATGGTTGCTCCAGCAATAAGAGACGGATCAACAACAAAATCAAAGATAGCCTGTTTTCTCAGATTCATGACAAACCATTCTGAAATAACTTTGAGTGTTTGTTCTGTCGGCTCAAAGGCAATAGTAAGAGAAAAAACAGGAAGTTTTGCTATGGTTGTTTGTAGGGTTATAATAAAATTTTTCAAATCTTCAGCAGAATTAGATGGAATATTATTTTCTCGTAGCAAAGTTAAAAATTTATCTTTTTTTTGAATGCCAAATAATCCCATAAGTGATGTCTCTAACTTAAAATCTGTTTTGTAAATCATTTCTGATAATGTTGCCAGTCGTGATAAAAAATCAGTTGCCTGACCTTTTGTTGTAAAAAAATCTGATAAATTAAGTGAATCCATAATGGCGAATCAAAAATTGAAGTACTTTATTTATAAACAAAAGTACCACAATTTTTAATTTTTAAATTTAGTCGAATAGTCCTTCTTTTTTTGATTTTTCAAGGGCTTCAATAATTAGTGTTTGATGGTCAGAAAGAGATAGTGATTTATTGAGAACCTCTTGAGATACACGTTGCACAATGCTTGCTATCATTTTCTCAGTTTGCTGCAAGCGTGTCTGTTTATATGTTTCTAATTCTTTTTCTAAATTTGGCAAAAGTGTCTCTCGAAAGGTTTTAATTTGGAGCTCCAAATCTGTCTGGAGTTCTTTGGAGATTTGTTGAAAATCCCCCAATGATTCTGCAGTAAGTTGCTTTAAGGAATTTGCATACGTGATATTAAAATTATGACTAATCTCTCCTGCTTCTTTTTGAATATCAAGTATCATAACCCGTAAAGCATCATGAATTGCTTCTCTAGAAGATTGGCTTATATACTGAGCGCCGCTTATTATTTCATCAGCTTCATCAGTTGCATCCTCAAGAATTTTCCGTTCTTTGGTAAGAGCATTATCTACAACTTCGTGGTAATTGGTGTCTATTCGTTGTTCTTTTCTTTTTAAATAGTTATCTTTTTGCCGAAGTTTTAGCAGGTAGTATCCTACGTAGACAAAAATAGCAATATCAGCACTAACAGTAATTAGCTGAAACAATGTGGGCAGCATATGTATATCTACTATTGTAAAGGAGTTTCTCCCATATGGGAAGAGGTAGAGATGAGGTACTCTTTCAGAGTCTTAAGATTAAGAAGGCGACCACCAAACCTGCTGCAGCAATAACAACCACAATTGCAACATTAAAAATAATTCCTAATTGAATAACTCCGCTTGCTGCCGGATTTCGTCCTAAGGCTTCAACTCCTTTTGCTGCTGTACGGCCAAAACTGATAAACCCGAGAGCCAGTGATCCTAGTACAACGAGAGCAGCAACAACATATTTAAAAATAGGAGCGGGTGAATCTTTCGTTGGTAAAAGAGCAATCTTAAAAATATCAGTCAGTGTCCCAGCAAAGGTCGGCTTGGAATTAAAATAGTGCAAATTAACACTGACAGCAATAAGACCTGTTTTTTTAGGATCTGGATTGGTATAGTCCTCCAAAGCACTCCCCAAAACGTAGCCTGATTTTATTGCCTTTACTCCAACCCCAGGAATTGTTGATGATGTTATTTGGTCACCTTTTTTAATTGCTCCTTGTTGAGATGAAACAAGAACATACAATGTCCCGTCAGAAATAACAGGAATTCCGTTATCATCACCTGTTGTGCTTACCATGATACCCGCATTACGACTGACAATTCCTAAGATCTGTGAATCATAAGGAATAGTTGTTAAAACTGCTCCTTGGGGTGATGAAGAAAGAATATTCCCATCTTTTACATTCTTTTCTTTTGTATCAACCATTCGTGCAACGCCAAGTCCTGCGACAGCTCCACTAGCAGGATCAGTTTGAGTTGTATCAGAAGGTGTTTGAGCAAAGGCAAAGGTAGGTACATAAGCAAATAAGCCAATAACCAAATAAACAAATAAGGAAAGAAAAAGAAGCTTTTTCATAGCAGTTATATTTACTATAACGAAATTACTACAGAGTTTCTAGTAGAGATCATTTCTTTATTTTCCAAGAAGCATATCCAGAAGTATTTGTTGCGACATCGTAGCAACACCAAGTACAGTATCTGCTCCTCCATAATAGATGTATATTGTTCCATCTTTTACTGAGGCACCACAAGGGAAGACTACATTTGGAACAACTCCCTCTAATTCATAGAGTTCTTTTGGCTCAAAAATAGGCTCATCTGTTCGACCTAAAATCTTTCGTGGATCCTCATAGTCCAGAAGCATTGCTCCTACTTTATATTTAAAACCAGGTTGGCTAACACCATGATAGAGGAGAAGCCATCCCTGTTCGGTTTCCAGAGGAGGTGCAGCAATACCTAATTTAACATTATCCCATTTGTCTTTTCGAGCTTGAGCAATAATGCCCCCAGTTAAATATTTCTTCTCGGGAAAATCTAAGTCTCGTAAAAAATCTACCCACATAGCATCTCCCAGACGATGGAATGCAACGTATCCTTCTCCTTTTACTTTTTTCACAATACATGCGTCTTTATCATCAACACCAGGAGGTGAAATGAGTTTGGGTTTTTCCCAATTCCAGTTTTTTGCCAAAAAATCAGAGAGGGCAATAGATGTTAACGCAACCCGAGGAGGATTTGTGCCGTCATAGGCAGTATAGGTCATATACAGTCTATCACCGATTTTTGTAATTCTTGGGTCTTCACAGCCTGAATTTCCTGGATGTGTTGGGAGTTCAAAACTTTCTCGTGGAGTATAGATAGGAGTATTGAGACGTTCATCGATGTGAAATCCGTCTGTACTTGATGCGTATCCAATGGTGGATGTCCCCTCTGATGATTGTGCCCGATAAAGAATATGAAATTTCCCGTCTTCATAGAGGGATGCAGGATTAAAGGTTCCTTGCTTTTCCCACTCGAGTTCTGGAAGAGGTTTCAGAATAGGATTTCCTTCAAATCTAGCAAATTTTTTTGGATCTGAATCTTTAGTAGTCGAAGGAAGATTGGTAACAGGTTTGAGTTGGTCAAGCAGCGATGCAAGATGCATCGTTGCAAGAGCAACACGAGTATCTGCTGCGCCGTAGTACACGTAGAGCAGGTCATCTTTAATCAACGCTCCTGATGGGAAAACCACTTGTGGAACAATGCCTTCAAGTTCGTATGGCTCTTCAGGAGTGAGGATAGGAAGTGCTGTCCGTCCAATTACTTTTCTTGGGTCGTTCAAGTTTAGGAGTACTGCTTCAATACCAAATATTTTTTCATTGGACATATAATTCCTAATATATGAATAAATAACAAGCCAGCCGTGTTCTGTTTTTAGCGGAGGAGCTCCTAATTCTACTTGATCTCGCGCATCCCGAAGCAGGTGAATAATATGTTCGTTAGCATTCTCATACCATTGTGTCCAATATTGCTGCGACCATAGATCTTCTGGCTTATCAAACACTGCAAGTGCGATTTTTGCTGGTGGTAAGTCTGTATGCATTGTTAAAAGAGCTGCCATTTTTCCGTTAATTTTTTCCGGAAACAGTCCCATTGCTTTTGAGTTAAAAGTAGTTACTGGGTGTTTTTCAAAATTTTGAAAATCGGTCGTTATTGCAACAGCAAGTTTTATACCATATGCAGCAAATGGATATACAGAAAGGGCTGTGTAGATAATATAAAATTTCCCATCCATATAGGTAATGCGTGGGTCTTCACATCCATATATTTCCCAGTCTTCTGTCGGTATAATTATTTGTTTATGCTCGGAGAAATGAATGCCGTCATCACTTTGCGCATATCCAATGGAGGAAACTTGCGTCTGCACGCCATTTTGCTGAGTTTGTGCAGAATATGCACGGTACACCATATGATATTTACCTTCTGCAAAAACAACGCATCCATTAAATGCCCCATCGTGTTCCCAGAGGTGATTTGGGTCTGGTGAGAGAATAGGATTTTCCTTGACTCGTGATAGTGTTGCCATATAAATTAAGTTAAAAGCTTAAAGTTAAAAATGTAAAGTTAAGGAATCTATCTATAAGCATAAAGTACCAAAACTTTTAACTTTTCATTTTGCTCTTATAATTTCAATGAAATAAAGTACTGGACACTTTTCTGAGTTTTGGTTCTTGATGATGTTTCATTTCATCAAGAAATGTATCCAAGTCTGCAGAAGCAGCACACACAACCGTATCTGCGCCACCATAGTACACATGCAGCTTATCTTTCATTATAACAGCACCACAAGGATACACAACGCCTGCTTTAAACCCACTATTCTCATAGTCTTCATTTGGTTCAATGATTGGTGTGTGAGTACGATAAAGGACTTTTGATGGATTATCTTTATCTAGCATCATAGCTCCTATCTTATATCGTCCAGGATCCTGATATCCAACTGATTGATAAATAAGAAGCCAGCCATCTTTTGTTTCCATTGGGGGAGCTCCTGCGCCAACTTTTTTACTATCCCAAAATTTTTTTCGTGGTGGAATAAAATAATGTCCTTGTAAATAGTCGTTAAACTCCAAATTGTCTAGGTAATCTATAAGAATATTTGGGTAAACACGATGCATCACAACATATTTCCCCTTTATTTTCCGAGGCAAAACAACAGCGCTTTTATTGACCATGCCAGGCGCTGAAATAAGCTTTGCTTTATTCCATGCCTCCCAATTATTTTTCAAGAAATCATCAATATGGATACTAGACATTGCAGCTCGTGGAGGTGTCGCTCCGTCAAATGCAACGTAGGTTAAGTACACTCTATCCTCAACTCGGGTAATGCGTGGATCTTCAACTCCACCATATCCGCCTCCTGATGCAAAATGTTGCGCCATTGAATTAAATTGATGACCACCTGGCGTTTCAAAAGGTTCGCGAGGAATATATGCGGGTAAATCGGATCTTTCGTCAATTGTTAGACCGTCTGTACTTGTTGCATAGCCTAAGACTGAAAGGTCGGTATCACCAAGAGCTCTATATAAAAAATGAACTTTGCCATCTTCATAGATTGCTGCAGTGTTAAAGGTCGCTCTGGATTCCCATGGGACATTGGGTCGTGGCGTAATGATTGGATTGTTTGTGGCTTTGTTAATAAGAAAGGAAAAGATTTTTTTCTTTGGAACTTCTGTAATAACAGGAATTGGGCAAGCAACTGAAAAGATACTGCTTTCATTAACTGACCAATACAAAATAAGTTGGTCATGTATAATTGCAGAGCCAATAGGCTGAATGTTCTCTTTATAAAATTCTTGAGGGTGTTCATAAATTGGTTCATCAGATCTCCATACGAGTTTAGAAGGATTTGCTTTATCAAAATATGCAGCGCCTACTAAAAAGCGAGGAGTGCCATCCCCTTGTTTTTTTACGTAATAAATAAGAAGGATATGCCCATCTCTTTCGTATGCGTTAGCAACTTCTATGTCACTATCATCAAAGAATTCAGGACGTGGGGTAAGAAGCGGAGTTGTATCTAACTTCCATGTTACTAAATCTTTCGAGTAAGCAATTTTTATTTCTTTTTCTCCAACATACATCACAAAGGTATCATGATGTTGGTACTCAGGGACTACTGTGCCTGTCTCAGTGATGTTTTCAATTTTTCCTATTTTTTGCCAAACAGTAAGATCAGTGGATAAGGCACCCAGTAAAAGACCATTTTTTTCCGTATTATGTTTATAGGTCAATATATATTCATGTCCCTCTTTTGCAATACGGAAGCTATCCCAGTTGTAGCTTTGCTCTTCACGTTGCATATTGTCGAGTGCAAAAACATATTTGCTTGTGTCTCCAAATTCAAACCCATTTTGACTAATTACTGCCTTAAAGAATGTATTATCGCCTTCAGTTTGAAGAAAATAGAGGACAACTTCTTTGTATTTTTGGGCAACTCCGACAAATTTAATCATGAAAACATTATGATAACTACAAGTAAAGGGAAATACCCCTCTATTTAAATGAACAATATTCTATATCTTTTTGTCAATAAGCAAAGAGTATTTTAGTAAGATAGATCAACAGTAATTGTGTTCTGGGGCGAAGTAGAATACAGTTTCGAGAGAAAACGCGTAGTGAAAACAAGAGAGGTTAGGAAATTGTTCCGCTCAATTGAGAGAGAAGTTCTGCTAGCTCTTCCAGTTTTTTCTTTTTTGCAGAAGGGATAAGCTCAAAAGCTAACAATTCTGCATCTTCGAATGCTTCGGTGAATTTTCTTTTCCCTCCAGGCGCAAGAGATACGTAACTAACTCGGGCATCCGTTGCATGAGATTCTTTATTGACCAGACCTATTTTTTCCATTGGAAGAAGTAATCTTGTTACTCCGGACGCAGTAAGTCCTATCTTTAATGCTAAATCGACACGTCTTAATTTTTCATCTTTTGCTTGAGAGAGGTGATACAAAATCATAAATTCACTAAATCCCAATCCTCCCAGCCCTCCATCAAATTTGCGAGTAAGTAACGATTGCACCTTTGCCAAAGTGAGAAAGAATTTTAAACGTGTGCTAATAGAGGTCATATATTTGTATAGTACTTGATATATCAAGTATATGTCAATAAAAAGATTTTTCTCTAAGATATAGTATAAGTAAATACTTTTTACATTGGTATAAAAATATATTTTTTTCAAAAATGGTCTTAGAACATGGTAAAATAAATACACAATGAAGAAAATATTTCGCTATCTTAACCCACTACAACATTTAGGCGATTCACACTACTCTTTTTTCTTTCCTTTTCTGACAATGCTTTTCTTTTCAATCATTTCAGAAGTATTTGCTTACAAAATTGTTCACAATCCAAATATTGTTGGAGTATATGGTGTATTTTTCTTTGTCGCGTTGATTATTTATTTTGCTTTCCGTGAAGGAATTATGGGTGGGTTAGCTGCAACTCTCGTTACCCTCTTATATTACATATATATTGTTATCACACGACACGCGGCTCCTGCAGACCTCCTGGTACAGGAGGAGACTATTGTAGTGCTCGCTTTTATTTATATGGTACTGGTTATTGTTATTGGAGGCTTAAAACAGATAGTGGATAAGCTTATTGAAAAAGAATCAAATGGGAGGAGGAGATTAGCTGCTATTATCGAGCAACTCCCTGTGGGTGTTTTGATAACAGATGATAAAGGGATAATAACTCAGGCAAATAAACAAGTAGAAGTCATGTTAGGAAGATCAATACGTAAAGACATACAGATAGAAGATATATCACTAAAAAAAAGTGAGTATAAGGGAAAACCGATTGCTTTTTCTGAACTGCCATTGGCAGAAGTGTTGCAAAAAGGTGGAGCAATTGAAGGAAAGGAATTTACTATTGAAAATGCGCAAGGGAAGACAGTATACCTTCAAATCAGTGCCTCAGTGATACATAACCAGGCAGGAAAAATTATTGCTGCTGCTTCAATCATCAATGATATTACCCGTCAAAAGGAAGCAGAAAATGCTAAAGATGATTTTATTAATATGGCAAGTCATGAGCTCAAAACTCCTTTAACAACAATTAAAGTTTTTGCACAGGTCTTAAGTAAAAAAATTTCTCAGAAAAGAGATCCAGAATTACAACAGCTTACAGGAAAATTAGATGGACAGCTTACAAAGTTAACTGCTTTGGTGAGAGATTTACTTGATGTTACCAAGATCCAAAGAGGTACATTAAGAATAGAAAAACAAGAGTTTTATGTAAAGGAATTGGTAGAAGAAGTAATAAGTGATTTGCAACCAATAACTTCTCATAAGCTTATCCTAGACTGGCACACAAAGTCTTCAGTATTTGCAGACAAAGAAAAGATACAACAAGTTTTAACTAACCTTATCACCAATGCCACGAAGTATTCTCCTGATAAGTCAAAAGTTTATGTTGGTTCACACAAGAATAATACACATATTGCGGTATATGTAAAAGATTTTGGATTAGGTATTCCAAAAAGCCAGCAGGAAAAAATATTTGAAAGATTTTATCAAGTAAAAGGAAATTCACCTTATCCAGGGTTAGGTTTGGGATTATATATTTCTTCTCAAATTATTAAAGAACATCAGGGGAAAATGTGGGTAGAAAGTAAAGAGAAGAAAGGTTCTACTTTTTATTTTTCTTTACCCATTATGAAGAAAAAACAGAAAAAATAAAAATTTTTTGCTATTTATTTTTTTGTTACTCTTACGCTTTCTGCACATACTCCTAAAGGATTTTAGTTGAAAGACTGCTATTGACACATGCAACAAAGTTGCATATAATGTTGATATGATAAATACGCAACACGATTGCAGAAGAGAATTACAAGAAGTTTCTTTGCAAGTAACTCCCGCGCGAGTTGCAACAATGCAGCTTTTTGAATCACATGATACTCCTCTCGATGCACAGCATCTTATCGATCATTTACAAAAAGATTTAGGAATAGACAGGGTAACTGTGTTTAGAATAATTAATGCATTTGTTGAAAAAGGACTTTTACGAAAGGTAGAATTTGGTGAAGGAAAAGCTCGATATGAATTAAATAAAGGAGAGCATCACCATCTTATTTGTGAACAGTGTGGAAAAATTGAAGATATCTCTGATTGTAATATTGGCGAACTTGAAAAAGATATTAAGAAAAAGAAAGGATTTTTAGTTAGGCAACACTCCTTGGAGTTTTTTGGACTTTGTAAAGATTGTCAACAATAATGAGTAACACTGTCATTTTAACTAAGTCGAAATCTAGAAACTGAGGATAATATTCTCGCTTTTGCATAAATGACAAAAAACAGTATGAAAAATTTTTTATTATTACTAGTTCTCATAGGTATTATAAGTTTGAGTTTTTTTGTTTTAACTGGACATAGGAATATTCAAAATTCAAGTAGTAAGCTACAAATTGTTGCAGCAGAAAATTTCTATGGAGATATTACAAAACAACTTGGTGGTAATAATGTCCAAGTAACAAGTATTCTTTCTGACCCAAATGTTGATCCTCACGAATATGAGTCAAATGTACAAGATGGTATAGCAATAAGTCATGCAAATTTTGTGATTGAAAATGGAGCCGGTTATGACACATGGATGGATAAACTACTTTCTGCATCCCCAAATAAGAATAGAACTATTTTGGTGGGAGCTGATATTGCCAACCACAAGTTAGAAGATAATCCACATGTTTGGTATGGACTTGATAATGTTCAAACAATTGCCGCTAAAATAACAGAGACACTCAAAAAAGATGATCCAAGTCATACTTTAGAATATGATCAAAATCTTGCAAAGTTTGATGCATCTCTGCAACCGCTGCAACAAAAAATGAGCCAGATTAAAATGAAATACGCTAACACTTCAGTTGCTTTAACAGAAACAATTTACCTATACCAAACGCAACCAATGGGCCTTACTGTTCTCACTCCAATTGGGTTTGAACGAGCAATTGCAGAAGGAAATGATCCATCAGCACAAGATGTTGCAACAACAAACGATCAAATAACAAAAAAACAAGTAAAAGTCCTTATCTATAATGCACAAACGGTTACTCCGGTTACAACAAATCTCCAAAATGAAGCAAAGCAAAACAATATTCCAGTTGTCTCGGCAACTGAAACTATGCCTACGACAAAACATTACCAGAGTTGGATGATGGATCAGTTAAATAACTTAGAACAAGCTCTTGCATCTTCCTCTTCTCGCTAATGCATAGTACAATAAAACTACTTATGCAACAACCCGACATAGAATTACAAAATGTAGATCTTGCACTTGGTGGAAGAACAATTTTTCATGATATCAGTTTGACGATTGATGAGGGAGAATTTATTGCAGTGTTAGGCCCAAATGGTGCAGGAAAGAGTACGCTTCTTAAATTATTACTTGGGCTATATAAACCAACAAAAGGTAGAATAACCATTCTTGGCAAATCTCCAAAAAGAGGTAATAATGAAATGGGGTATGCTCCACAACATCGGATATTAGAAGCTGATTTAGCTTTACGAGCAAGAGATGTTGTGGGGTTTGGACTAGATGGGAACAAATGGGGTATTTCATTTCCAAATAAGGAGAGAGATCAACATGTAGAACGCGCCCTCCATGAAGTTGATTTACTTCCCTTAGCTGATGTGCCTGTAGGAAGATTATCAGGTGGCGAACAGCAGAGACTGCTCATAGCGCAAGCACTGCTTACTCATCCTAAAATTCTTCTTTTAGACGAACCTTTGTCAAATCTAGATATTACTCATGCACAAGCAATAGTTTCATTAGTAACAAAAATTGCTCGTACCAGACATATTACTGTTTTACTGGTTACGCATGATGTTAATTTGCTTCTTCCAGTTATTAATAGAGTTTTATACATGGCAAATACACATAGTGCAATAGGAAAAACAGAAGAGGTTATTACGAGCGAAGCACTATCAAAACTTTACAATTCACCAATTGAAGTAATAGAAACGAAAGGAAGAGTTTTTGTTCTTGGAGAAGAACGTTAGGTACCATGTTTGAGATTCTGCAGTATCCATTTATTCAGAATGCATTCCTTGCTTCTTTCTTTGTTTCTGTTGTAGCTGCTGTTATTGGGTATTTTATTCTTGTACGGGGGTTAACATTTGCTGGGCATGCTTTTTCTCATGTAGGATTCGCAGGAGCAGCAGGAGCAGTTTGGCTTGGCATTAATCCATTATGGGGACTACTTTTTTTTACCATTATCGCAGCTGTGGCAATTGGTTCTCTAGGAAAACAACTTCGTGAAAGAGATATAACAATTGGTATTATTTTCACGTTGGCACTTGCTTTTGGTGTATTATTTTTATTTCTTTATGTCGGCTATGCAGAAGGAGCATACAGTATCCTTTTTGGAACGATACTTGGAATTGGTTCAGTGAGTGTGCTTATAACAACACTTTTTAGTCTTTTAACTTTGGGCATTCTTGCAATTCTTTTTCGTCCGCTTCTTTTCAGCTCGTTTGATCCTGAAGTAGCAGAAGCACGAGGAGTGCCGACCAAATTACTTTCAATAGCTTTTCTTATTCTCGTTGCTATCACTGTCTCTATTTCCGTACAAGTAGTAGGAGTACTTCTTATTTTTACTCTTCTTGTCGGACCTGCTGCTACTGCAATGAGATTAACGACAAGTCCGTACAGTGCAATAGGCCTTGCAATTGTCTTAGGTCTTTTATATAGCTGGATTGGTATTTTCTTAGCAGCTACAACAAATCTCCCCGTTTCTTTCTTTATTGCTACATTGTCATTTGGTATCTATTTGCCTGTTCGATTATTTGTACCAGCAGTTGCGAAAAGAAAAATATGATTGCTCTTCTTCATTATCAATTTGTCCAATATGCCCTTCTTGCGGGAACCATTATTGCGATAACGTCAGCAGTTATTGGATATTTCGTTGTACTACGCTCCCAAGCTTTTGCTGCACATGCACTGTCACATATTGGGTTTGCAGGAGCTACAGGCGCAGCACTCATTAGTGTAAGTTCTTTAACAGGAACATTCATTTTTACCATTTTGGCGGCACTAGGTATGGGAACACTTGGCAAACGAATACAAGGAAGGGATGTCGAAATTGGTATGATTCTTTCCTTTGCACTAGGTCTAGGAGTGTTGTTTCTCAAACTCTATACAACAAATGCTAATGAGGCAGTTGGTATTCTCTTTGGATCAATTCTCAGTGTGACAACATTTGATTTATGGCTAAGTATTATAACTGGCATTGTTACAATTATATTCATTGTTGTCTTATTTCGTCCTCTACTTTTTGCCTCTGTTGACCCAGAAGTGGCAACAGCACGAGGAGTACCAGTTAATTTTCTATCAATTATTTTTATGATACTTCTTGCAGTAGCAGTAACAGAAGCAATTCTTATCGTTGGAGTTTTGCTAGTATTTGCTCTTGTTGTAGCACCTGCTGCAATAGCACAACATATAAGTAAGCGTCCTTTCACAACAATTGTGCTCTCTATACTTCTTGGATTATTTTTTACATGGGGAGGACTACTACTAGCCTTACTGTTGCATGGTCCACCAAGTTTTTTTATTGCAGGTCTTTCAGCAATGTCGTACTTGCTTACTGTATCTTTAGTGCATGCTATTTCTCCTCATCTCTATAATCTAGTTTCTCATGAGGATAAAGAGGTATAAGTAACTTGTAGGATAGTCCAAAAATAATATATAAGAATTTTTTCAGCTATTTCTCAGTTTTGACAAGTATGGTATAGTACATAAACGTATATGAAAAAACTAGCAATTGTTTTTGTTTTAGTTTTGGTATTAGGAGGATATATTCTCTTCCAAAAAATAAACGGTCAATCTACAACAACAGCAAAATCTCCTGATATTACTACCAATCCAACAAGTTCTGCTGGAGCAAATCCAACTAATAATGCAACTACTTCCACCTCTTCTGCTGGGTCAGGGTCTCCAATACCTAGTCAAGCAGGGGGAAAAGCATATAAAAATGGTACCTATACAGGAGATACAACTGATGCATTTTATGGGATGATGCAAGTACAAGTGGTTGTAGCAGGGGGCAAAATTAGTGATGTGCAACTTCTTCAATTCCCTAACAAACCAGGCCATACAGCGGAAGTCAGTAATGAAGCACTGCCTATCTTAAAGCAAGAAGTAATCCAAAAACAATCTGCACCAGTTGATATTATTTCAGGTGCAACACAGACTAGTGATGCATTCAATCAATCTCTTGCATCTGCTCTTGCAAAAGCTCAATGAAACAGAACCACTTCTTAATGGGAATGCCCATTACTATTGAAATAGTTGACCCTTCTGCAATGAAAGAAAATCTCGAAAAAGTTTTTGATTATTTTATTTCTATAGATAACCGCTTTAGTACCTACAAAGAAAATAGTGAAATTTCAAAAATTAATAGAGGAGAAATGAAAGAAAATGAATATAGTGAAGCAATGCAGGAAGTTTTAAGACTATCTGAAGAAACAAGACAACATACAAATGGGTATTTTAACATTGTTCACAATGGGGATATTGACCCGTCAGGACTTGTGAAAGGATGGGCTATTTATAACGCTGCAAAGAATCTGGAGAAAGAAGGTTTTAAAAACTATTACGTGGAAGCGGGAGGAGATATTCAGGTGAATGGAAGAAATAGTAAAGGGGAAAAATGGAGAGTTGGTATTAAAAATCCCTTCAATCTAGAAGAAATTGTGAAAGTTGTTTATTTGACTAACGAAGGCATTGCAACATCAGGTACGTATATACGAGGACAACATGTTTATAATCCTCACCGAAATGGAACAATTATTACAGATATTATCAGCCTGACTGTTATTGGAAAAAATATTTATGAAGCAGATAGATTTGCAACAGCAGCATTTGCTATGGGAAAGACCGGTATCAATTTTATAGAAAGACAAAAAGACATAGAAGGATATATGATAGACAGTGAAGGTCTGGCGACGTATACCAGTGGATGGGAGAAGTACACAATATAAATAAAATTAAAAATTTACAATTAAAAGTGAAAAGTGATGATGCCTCACGTATTATAAATAAAAGTACCATAATTTTTAATTTTATATATGTTTACTTTTGTTGACTACTATCTTAACAGAATCACTATGTACAGACTTTTGCTGTACTATCTTATGGTATTATTGCTTATTGCTGAAATTCTCACTTTCTTTCATCTGCTTCCATTTACCCCATTTGCCCTTTTGCTTTCAACATTTCTTTTGCTCAGTATATGTTGGGTTACAAATAAAGTGTTTGCAGTGCTTTTTACGGTTCAGACAAATATTGAATCTGTATATATCTCCGCACTTATTTTAGCTCTTATTATCAGTCCAAAATCTATAGTATTTTTGGCAATTGCTGCACTAATTACTATTGCTTCCAAATATATCGTAAATCTGAATAAAAAACATATTTTTAATCCTGTTGCTTTTGGTATCGCTCTTGGAGGACTTATTACTGGACAATATGCAAGTTGGTGGGTTGGGACAGTGTGGATGATGCCAATTGTTTTGATAGGGGGATTATTGGTTGTAAGAAAAATTAGACGAGAAGATATGGTCTTTACTTTTTTTATTGTAGCGCTCCTCACTATTTTTGGTTTTGACATTACACATAAAACAGATCCTTTAGTTTATTTAAAAAATACATTACTTGAGACCCCAATTCTCTTTTTTGCATTCGTTATGTTAACCGAGCCCTTAACAACTCCACCAACAAGAATACTGCAACTTGTGTATGGAGGAATAGTAGGATTGCTTTTCTCACCAGAAATTCATGTTGTAAATTTCTACACAACTCCTGAAATAGCACTACTTTTAGGGAATATCTATTCTTTCATTGTCAGTCCAAAAGTAAGACTTCAATTACTGTTGAAAGAGAAAACGAAGATAACAGAGGATATCTATAATGTTATTTTCTCAACCTCTCAGAAGTTTTCTTTTCTTCCAGGACAATATATGGAGTGGACATTATCTCATTCCAAAAGTGATAGTCGAGGGAATAGGCGCTATTTTACTATTGCTTCATCACCTACAGAAAGAGATATTGTTTTGGGAGTACGATTTACTCCTCATGGGAGTAGTTTTAAAAACAAGCTTTCTTCTCTTTCTGAAAATAGTGAAATTATAGCAGGTCAAATAGCAGGAGATTTTACTATGCCAAAAGATCTGAGGAAAAAACTTGTTTTTATTGCAGGAGGAATTGGTGTTACGCCATTTAGAAGTATGGTGAAATCTATACTAGATACAAAAGAAAAACGAGATATTGTTGTGTTATATACCGCAAAAAATTATGAGGATTTTGCTTATAGAAATATATTTGATGAAGCAGCAAAAGAGATGGGAATAAAAGTTATCTATACTATTACAGATATCAAAAACATTCCCAAAAACTGGAAAGGACATATAGGACGAATTGATGAACAATTAATACAAAAAGAAATCCCAGATTTTAAAGAGAGAATTTTTTATCTTTCGGGCCCAAATGCCATGATAGAATCCTTTGGAAATACGTTGAAAAAAATTGGTATTTCTCACATTAAAAAAGATTACTTCCCAGGTTTTGTTTAATTAAGCTTCCTTTCAGCTTGTTCTCAGGACAAAAGGAGTATAATAACCTCATGAAATTGTTATTAGTTGAGGATGATTATAAGATTGCGGGATCTATTAAAAAAGGTCTTGAGCAAGAATCCTATACAGTAGATGTTGTCTATACTGGAACAGAAGGATTGGATTTGGCCAGTACTGAAGAGTATGATCTTATTATCTTAGATAGGCTTTTACCAGAAATAGACGGAGTAACAATCTGCAAGCATCTTCGAGAAAAAGAAAACCATACTCCAATCCTCATGTTAACAGCAAAAGGACAATTGCAAGATAGACTCGAAGGATTTAACGCTGGAGCAGATGACTATTTAGTAAAGCCATTTGCTTTCGAAGAATTGCTGGTAAGAATTCGCGCGTTAGTAAGAAGGCCTAAAAAAAGTGTGAGCAATATCCTTTCATGTGGTGATTTATCTTTGGATATCGATTCTTTTGAAGTAAAACGCGGAAGTACAGAAGTGCAGCTTTCAAGTAAAGAATTTGCACTTCTGGAATATATGCTTCGTCATCAAAATAAAATACTATCGAAAGAACAAATTATTACTCATGTATGGAATTATGATGCAGATATTCTTCCCAATACGATAGAGGTTTATATAGGGTACTTGCGAAATAAAATTGATAAACCCTTTCCTAACAGACTAAAACTTATTCACACAATACGAGGCTTTGGATACAAGGTAGGAGTAAGTTAAAAGTGCTGGTACCTTATGTATAAATAAAAGTATCGTAATTTTTAATTTTTCACTGTAAACTTTTAACGTTTGTATTATGTTTCATAGCGCACGTTTAACACTGACTGCCTGGTATCTTCTCATTATTATGGGAATAAGTATCTTATTTAGTTTGGCATTCTACAATGTAACAACGCAAGAAGTACAACGACTCATTAACCGTATGGAGCATCAAAGACAAGATCCATTTGATTTGTATCATATGCCTTCTCAATTTACGCAACAACGGATTCAAGACTTACGAGAATCAGAGCAACGATTATTGTGGTCACTTATTTTTTTAAATGGTATTGTTTTTATTGTAGCTGGTGGTGGTGGGTATTTTCTTGCGGGAAGAACGCTTCGACCAATACAACATATGGTTACTGAGCAAAACCGTTTTATTACTGATGCGTCTCATGAGCTTCGCACTCCTCTTACAGCAACTCGTACCAGTATTGAGGTAGCACTCAGAGATAAACAGTTAAGCCTTGCTGATGCAAAAAAGGTTTTAGAAGGAAGTCTTGAAGATATTACCTCTATTCAAGTTCTTTCAGACAATTTGCTTCGTCTTTCTCAATCTGAAAAAATACAGAGAAGTCCTACATTTACAATCATTTCTTTGTCTGAGATTATAGATATTGCTGTTAAAAAAATTGCTCCATTGGCAAAGGCAAAAAATATAACAATTACTCAAAAAATTACTCGGCATACAATAAAAGGAGACGCGCAAAGTTTCGAAGAATTATTCCTTATTTTTCTTGATAATGCAATTAAATACAGTCCGAGGGGAAGTTCAGTTACTATTGTAACAAGAAAAATAGATAGTCATATCAATCTTATTATACAAGATAATGGTATTGGGATAGAGAAAGAAGACATTCCATCTATTTTTGACAGATTTTATCGGGCTGAAAAATCTCGGACAAAGAATAAAGTAACAGGCTATGGGTTGGGACTTTCTATTGCAAAAAAGATTATTGAAGAACACAAAGGGACGATATCTGTAGAAAGTCGTGTAGGGAAAGGTACTACGTTTACTCTGTCTTTTTCAGCTATCAGTTAAAATTCAGGTTGTTCTCAGGTAAGGTGTCTAGAATTGTGGAGTATACTTGTATGCTTAGTACGGTTAAAAAATTATTTTTTGGGAATCGCAGAAAAGTCATTGTAATTATCATTGGCATGCTTCTTATTTTCACTGCTGGGTGGGTTTTTCTTACAAAACAGCAAGCTGCACCTCAATATCAAACTTCTCAAGTCGAACGCGGGACGCTTATTACAAACGTTACTGCATCAGGAACTATCTCTTCTGGAAGCACCGTTAGTATTACCACACAAGCATCAGGAGTTGTAACTAGTGTTTCTGTTAGTAATGGTGATACAGTTACGCAGGGACAGAAAATTGCAGATCTTGTGCTAGATCAAAATGCACAACAAAAGCAAGCTCAGGCATGGGCAACCTATTTGAATGCACAAAATACACTGAGTGCTGCAAAATCAAAAATGAATTCATTACAATCAGCACTTTTCAAAGCAAATCAAACCTTTATCAATGATAAAGGGACACAAAATCCAAATACTGCTGACCCGAAATATATTGAAGAAAGTGCTGATTGGCAACAGGCAGAAGCAGATTATACAAATCAACAAGGAGTTATTGCAGCAGCCCAAGCATCTTTGACAGGTGCATGGTTTGCTTATCAGCAGTTAGCCTCGACTATTACTGCTCCAGCGAGTGGGACAATAAGTGGTCTTTCTATTGCCTCAGGATTTCCTATAACACAATCAAGTTCTTCAAATTCAAGCAACTCTTCGACATCTTCACAGTCTCTTGGTACTATTACATTACCTTCGGGTAATCTACAAGCAACTGTTAACCTTTCTGAGATTGATGTGACCCACGTGCAAACTGGTCAAAAAGTTACACTTACTCTAGACGCATTTCCAAATAAAACATTTACTGGTAAAGTTTCATCAATTGATACCTCGGGGACAGTCAGTTCGGGTGTGACAACCTATCCCACAGTTATTACCTTAGATACATCAGACAAAACTATCTACCCAAATATGGCAGTCAACGCAAAAATTATTACTGAAGTAAAAGACAGTATACTTCTTATTCCGTCAACAGCTATCCAAACCTCAAGTGGTCAAACAACGGTAAGAGTGTTGAAAAACGGTCAGATACAATCAGTATCTGTTCAAACAGGAGATGCAAATGATACACAAACTGAAATAACGACTGGTCTTTCTGAAGGAGATACTGTCGTAACTAGTGTTACAACGCAAAGTACAGGTAGCCGTGTAACATCCTCTCCTTTTGGTGGATCTGGGTTTGGAGGAGGTAATAGAGTATTTATTAATGGTGGTGGAGGAAGAGGCGCAAAGGGAGGATAATTTTTACTTCTCGTTTCTCAGATAGTTATTAACTAGTTATCTGTTTGTCGGTCTGATAAATAGATAACAGATCAACTAAATTCCAAAAACTGAGAACGAAAATAATATATGACTACTTCAATAATTTCGGTCTCTCATTTATCAAAAGTCTACAAAACAGAAGCAATGGAAACAATTGCACTTGGCGATATTTCGTTTTCTATTAAAAAAGGCGAATTTGTGGCAATCATGGGACCTTCAGGAAGCGGAAAATCAACACTGATGCATATTCTCGGAGCACTTGATACTCCAAGTAGTGGAATATATATATTAGATGGAGAAAATGTTGAGAACCTCACTGACGATGATTTAGCAGATATCCGTAACAGGAAAATAGGTTTTATTTTCCAGGCATTTAATTTGCTACCTCGTACTACAGTATTACAAAATGTTATGTTACCAATGAGATATGCAGGAGTTCCTTTGGAAGAACGGAAAAAAACTGCAGAAAAATATATCCAGATGGTTGGTCTTACAGAACGAATGTATCATACAAGCAATCAAATTTCTGGAGGGCAACAACAACGTGTTGCTATTGCACGATCACTTGTTATGAATCCCGCACTGTTACTTGCTGATGAGCCAACTGGGAATATTGCCTCTGCTCAAGCAGAAGAAGTTATGGCAGTTTTTCAGGAGCTAAACAAACAGGGTCATACCATTGTTATGATTACTCATGAACCAGATATTGCAGCCCATGCAAAAAGAATTATTCATATTAGAGACGGAAATATAATAGAAGATGAGATAAATAAAAAACAGACAATGGCAAAAAGATAATTTTTAATTTTATATATGGACGATTTTAAAGAAACACTTGTAGAAAGTATTGGCACATTAACAGTTAACAAACTTCGAACAGGATTAGCTATTCTAGGTATTGTGATTGGTATTGGGAGTGTTATTGCGCTCGTTTCGTTGGGTCAGGCAACTCAACAGCAAGTACAATCTCAAATTCAGTCACTGGGAGCGAATTTACTCACAGTTATTCCCGGTGGGCAAAATACAGGAGCAGTAAGAGGTGCAGCCGGTGGTGGGACAACGCTGACTGTTTCTGATGCTGATGCCATTAAGGCCTCTGCGACAGTTACAACCATTCAAAATGTTTCACCTGAAGTATCAAAGCGAATTCAGATAACAACAGGAAAAGAAAACATGAATGCTCAGGTTATTGGATCAACCTCTGTCTATCCAACTGTTCATAAAGTCGACATGCAGGAAGGATCATTTATTAGTCAACGTGATGTGGATGCGATGAAGAAAGTTGCGGTATTAGGGCCTCAAGTTGTTAGTACACTTTTTCCTGATGGTTCAGATCCTGTCGGGCAAACTGTTCGTATGAGTGGTCAAACGTTTA
Organism: uncultured Gammaproteobacteria bacterium; assembly: GCA_964598355.1. Classification (GTDB taxonomy): domain Bacteria; phylum Patescibacteriota; class Microgenomatia; order Levybacterales; family UBA12049; genus DASQJJ01. The sequence continues at coordinate 41,632 of CAZRBN010000001.1, read as the reverse complement.
CTATTATTGGTATTACTGTCAGTAAAGGAGGAACTGGCTTCTTAAATCAAGATAGTATTGTCTATGTTCCTTTATCTACTGCACAAAAGCAATTATTTGGACAGAGCTACCTTTCATCAATTGCTCTCGAAGCAAAAAGTCCGGATGTTATGGTTGATGCACAAAATCAGGTAGGATATGTGCTTTTAGCAAGGCATAAATTAGCTGATCCGGCTCAAGCTGATTTTTCTATCTTTTCTCAACAGGATATTTTAAATACAGCGTCCCAAACAACAGGAAGCTTTACATCTCTTCTTGCCGGTATTGCTGCTATTTCCTTGCTGGTAGGTGGAATCGGCATTATGAATATTATGCTTGTTACTGTTACTGAGCGTACACGGGAAATAGGTTTGCGAAAAGCACTTGGTGCAAAGAAAAAAATTATTATTACACAATTTCTTTTAGAGTCTGTTATTTTAACGTTTATCGGAGGAATTTTTGGCATGATTATTGGAATCATTGTATCGTTTGTCATAGCAACACTTACTAGTTCTCCTTTTGTTGTATCTGTTTCATCAATTCTTTTAGCAACGATTGTTTCTGGAGGGATAGGGATTCTTTTTGGGTGGTATCCAGCACAACGAGCAGCGAACTTACAACCGATTGAAGCACTGAGGTATGAATAGAAAGTAGTTCGTTATTCATGGTTCACAGTTCATAGATCAAAAAATAGCAATGAACTAATACCTATGAACGATGAATTTCGGAGGAAGGAGGTGAATTATGAAAAATCATTGGATAATAACAATTGTCATTGTTGTTCTTGTTGGTGCAGGAGCATTTTTTGGAGGTATGCAATATCAAAAAATGCAAAAGGTAACATTTTTTGGCCAAGCAGGAATGACGCAAAACGGAGGGAGACGATTTGGTGGCCAATCTGGGAATGCTCGACCAATCAGAGGCGAAATTATTAGTGCAGATGCCAATACTATTACGGTAAAGATGATGGACGGATCAAGTAAGATTATTGTTGTATCTGTTAACACATCTATCACTGAAGCAACAAGTGCAGGAAAAGATGCACTGCAAACGGGAAAGCAGGTAATGATATTTGGAAACCAGAATGCAGATGGGTCTGTTACAGCACAAAATATTCAGCTGAATCCTCAACAAATGCAAATAAGAGTAACACCTCATCCAACGAAGTGAAACTGTGTAACGTTGAAAGAAGAAACGTATGATGAGGAAATCATACGTTTCTTTGGTACAATAACGATATGAAAAAAGTGGTTCTTTTTTTGGGATTAGGAGTGCTCTCTATAATTCTTATTTCGTTGTTTATGCGAGTTAGTTATCTTGAAAATCGTCAAAAAGCCTTTGCTGCTCTTCCACCTAATACCCTCCAAACTCCTCAAGGAAATCTTGAAAAAGTTGGATCTTCAGCTTATACAACTGGTAATACGCAAGCAGCTGTAACCCTTATTGAATATTCAGATTTTGAGTGTCCTTCTTGTCAGAGAATGCATCCTGTTTTTCAAAGACTTCTTAAGCAATATGGAAAAGATATTCGCTTTGTCGAAAGTATGTTTCCTCTCCCCGTATATATAAATGCCAAGATAGAAGCAGTAGGTTTTTTATGTGCAGGAAAAATTGGAGGACAAGGTATATATTGGAGATATACTGATGAGATTTTCAAAAGAACAGCAGGTATAGAAGGTGGAGAAGGTTTTGCATTGGGAAAACTGATTCCGTTATCGAAGGAATTGGGGATTTCAGAAACATCATTCATGAAGTGTTTGGATACAGGAGAAATGACGAGTCGAGTACAACAGGAAAAATTAACCGGAGAAACTGCAGGAGTTAGTCAATTGCCTGCCTTATTTATTATAGATAAGAAAAATCATGTAACATTACTGAGTGGAGAGCAATCCTTACCAACTCTTCAAGTTATTCTTACCTATACTATCCAAGAATAAGATATACTTTAGAAAAGGTAACTACTTTACAAAGTAAAGTATAAGAGCGTATCATGCAAATAAGATGAAGGTGCAGGTAATTATCGGAAGTACTAGACAAAAGCGTTTTGGAGAACAACCAGCCCAGTGGATTTTTTCAGAATTAAAAAAACAAAAAGGTCTTGATGTAGAGCTTCTTGATTTACGTGACTGGCCTCTTCCTTTCTTTGATGAGCCTATGTCTCCCTCTACCTCGGGTGGAAAATATACAAATGAATTAGCTGCAAAATGGGCTGATAAAATTGGTGAAGCAGATGCATACGTTATCGTAACTCCTGAATACAATCATGGATACTCCGCTGTTTTGAAAAATGCTTTGGATTATGTCTACAAACAATGGAATAACAAACCCATCGCTTTTGTTAGCTATGGAGGAATTGCTGGCGGTACAAGAGCTGTTCAACAGCTTCGACAAGTTGCTATCGAATTGCAGATGACACCAATTCGAGCAGGAGTGCATATTCCTCTTTACTGGACACAGCTTGATGAAAAGGGAAGGTTAAAAACAGAACATCTTCAATCTCAAGCAGATGCAATGATACCTCAACTTATTTGGTATGCTACACTTTTAAAAAAAGGAAGAGAAGAAACACAATAACGTAGTTTGTATATACTTGTCTCATTTTGCTTAAGGGAGTTGTTCTCTTAAGTATTTCCTCACTAGTATTTCTCAAAAAATAGCTTCAGATTTTATCTTTTCTGTGGTATGCTAAACATACTTTTCTATGGACTTTGATGGCAATAATCATCTCGTTTCTCTGTTTGATTCTATTAATGACGCTATTATTACGTTTGATAATGAACTGCGATACACGTATATCAATAAAAGAGCTTGCGAGATTATTAATAAGATAAAAGAGGATGTTTTGGGAAAGAAAGTAACTGATATTTTCCCAGGCATTTTACATACAAAATTAGGAAAGCCCCTTCAAATAGTTCTCAAAACCGGCAAACCTTATACCTGGGAATATTATTCATCAGGTGGTAAGCAATGGCTTCGAGGGAATGCCTACAAGACTAGTCAAGGGATAGTGATCTTTTATACAGACATTACCAATAGACATAAACTTGAAGAAGATCTTATTGAAAAAGCAAAACTTATAGAACTGTCTCATGAGGCGATTTTCATTATGGATAAAAATAATAAAATAGTTTTTTGGAATAAAGGGTCAGAAGATTTATATGGGTGGAAGAGCAATGAAGTTATTGGTAAGCATGGAGATACTATTCTGAAGACAGTATATCCTATTTCTCTTGAAAAAATTCATAAAGAAATTGAGAAGAAAAAAACATGGGAAGGTACTATAAAACACATTACCAAAAAAGGTAAAGAACTTATTATTCAAAGTCGCTGGTCCTTATTACATGTAGGCGATACAACAAAAATCTTAGAGATTAACAGGGATATAACAGAACATGAATCAGTGAAAAGAGATCTTTTAATGAATGAAAAAAAGTTCAGATCTCTTATTGAAAATAGTTCAGATGGAATCCTTGTAAGTAATGGAAATTTAAAATTCACGTATGTTTCATCATCTATAAAAAAAATTTTAGGATATTCTCAGGATGAGTTTTTGAAAATGTCCTTACAAAAAATCATTCACCCAGATGATTTCCCTCTTATAATGAATATTCGTAAAATGCTGTTTACAAAAGAAAAGAATATAAAAGGAGAATTTCGTGTAAAAAATAAAAAGGGTGAATGGCGTTGGATAGAAGCAAATTCATCAAATTTCCTTGCTGATGCAGCAGTGAAAGGTATTGTTTCAAATTTTCGTGATATTACAGACAAAAAATTATATGAATTAGAACTTGAAGGAAAAAATAGAAAGATTACGGAAATTGTTGAGAATTTTAATTACGGATACTATGCTATGGATAAAGAGTGGCGTTATGTATATGTAAATAAAAAAGGAGAAGAAATGGGGCATATCAAAAGAGATGATGTTCTAGGAAAAACTGTTTGGAATGTTTTTCCAGATGTAGAAAAGTTGGAGATAGGGAAGGCGATGCGTCAGGTCATGAAAAATAGAACTCCGATGACAGTGACTCAATATTATCCATCTCACAACATGTGGTATGAAAATTATATCTATCCAAGTATTGAAGGTATTGCAGTGTATAACAGAAATAGTACAGAAGAAAAAAATATTCAGCAACAAGTTATTGATACACAGCAGGAATTAGAGGCTATTCTGAAAAATATTCCTAATGGAGTTATAGTCCAGGATAGTGAAAGCACTCTTGTGTATGCAAATAAAGAAGCAATGCATTTGCTAGGATACGAATCAATAGAACAGATGATGAAATCTCCCCGATTTGAATATATTTATAAATTTGATTTACAAGATGAGTATGGTAAAAAATTTCCACTAGAAAATATGCCAGGTAGAAAGGCATTCGAAACTGGTAAAACTGTTCAAGTAACAATAAAGTTTGTTAATAAAAAAACAAATAAATCTCGTTGGTTAACTATTACTTCAACAGTCATTTATAAAGGTCATGGAAAAAATCCATTGGTCATTAATGTGTTGCAAGATATTACAGAATTTAAAGATATAGATGTTAGAAAAAATAACTTTATTAGTATGGCATCCCATGAGTTAAAAACACCATTAACGAGTCTTAAAATCTATATGCATTTGCTGTCAGATATTAAAAAACTTGATACGAGGAAGCAAACAGAGTATGTTACCAAAGCAGCAGAACAAATTGATAAGCTACAGCAACTTGTATCTGATTTATTGGATCAATCGACTATTCAGCAAGGCAAGCTATCGTTACAATTAAAAGAAATATACTTTGATTTTTTTATAAAGGAGTTTATCGATCAGTATCAAGAACTTCTTCCGGATTTTCATCTTATTGTAAAAGGCAAAACAGATAGTATTGTTACTATAGATAGGTACAGAATGGAACAAGTCTTGGCCAATCTTCTGTCTAATGCAGCAAAATATTCACAAGATAAGAAGGAAATAATTCTTACGCTTTCTAAAAAGGGTGCGTATGTGCATCTTTCAGTGAAGGATTCAGGAATAGGAATTCCAGAAAAAGATCTCCACAATATTTTCAAACCGTACTACCGTGTTCTTGGGAAAAGAGAAAGTACCTATCCAGGATTAGGAATGGGACTTTATATAACACGGGATATTGTTACCAAACATGGAGGTGATATAAGCGTTGAAAGTACGTTAGGGAAAGGATCTGTTTTTACCCTTTCACTTCCGAGTGCTTAATTACTTATATTCTTCTTTTACATCATTTCCAAATTCTTTTAGCAGTTTTTGTATTTTTGGGTCGATGACAAATGTGCAATAAGGCGCAGATTTGTTCGTGTCATAATAATCCTTATGGTAATCTTCTGCAGGATAGAAGTTAGTAAATGGAACGATTTCTGTAACAATAGGATCTTTATACGTACCTGACTTTTCTAATTCTTCTTTTGAATTTTCGGCAATTTTTTTTTGCTCATCTGAATGATAAAAAATAATAGAGCGATACTGTGTCCCTCTATCAGCACCTTGTTGATTCAGAGTGGTTGGATTATGCGTATGCCAGAAAATATCGAGTAAGTGATGATACGGAATAATTGATGGGTCAAATTTTATTTGAAGACTTTCTGCATGTCCTGTTGCTCCAGTTGAAACCTGTTCATAACTTGGATCTTTGCTGTTTCCTCCGGCGTATCCAGAAGTCACTGAAATAATTCCTTTCAGTCTTTTAAAAATTGCCTCTGTACACCAGAAACAGCCACTGGCGAATGTTGCAAGCTCTGTCATACATGTATAATACCACAGATTACTGTTTTTCACTATTCAAACCAAAAAATCTTAAGGTATTCTTACTTATTTTGTATACGCTTGTATGGTTGAATGAATAGAATGTCTGTGTGTTATTAGCGTTACTTCTTATTCTTGTTGTATTATGGGTACTTGGATATATTCCTATCATACTTTTTGCTATTCCTAACCCCATACTATTTTCCATAAATGGGCATCCTATTTCTTTATGAAATCTACTAGTGTTAGCTGTTGTATTGGCAATGATTGGTATTCTTCCACGTCCTTTTCGAGAAATTGCTAGAGTATTACTTCTTTTATGGATTTTGTCGTTGCTCGGTATTTTTTTTTGCGGGACTTTCTAACATTGTGGTTTTAATTATCATCATTGGAGTTATTATCTTTTTGTTTACGGAGGTTTCATAATAGGAAGTATGATATGCTAAGATTACTGCCACAAAAGCGGTCTATTTACCGTGGGAAACGCAAAAAAAGGAAAGATATTATTATCAGAAGAAACTATTCTTCACGAAGCTGAGGAAGCTCGTGATAGATTATATCGTCTTCAATACGTCACAACAGCTCTTACACAAGCAGTTACTAGTCAGCAAATAGCGGAAATAGTGGTTAGCTTGGGTGCTGCTACAATTCATGCAAGTGCTGGATCAGTATGGCTTTTTGATGAGCAAAAAAAACTCTCTCTTACTGCATATATGGGGTACAGCAAGGAGCAGATTGAAAAGGTAACTACTTTACGAGAAGATGTTCCCACTCCCATTCAAGACGCAATCCGAATGCGTAAGCCAGTCTTTCTTCGTTCATTTGAAGAAAAGAAAAAACTCTATCCACATATAGCTGATATTTTTACTAAAACAGAAAAAGAAGGTTTTATTGCAATACCATTTTTGGCTGGTAACACAGTGTTAGGATGTGTCAATTTCGCTTTTAAGGAAATACAAGAATTTACGGTTGAAGAACAAGAATTTCTGTATGCTCTTGTGCAGCAATGTTCTCAGGCTGTGGATCGGGCGCGTTTATATGATGAGGAGTTACGGCAAAAAAATGCCTTGACACAGGTTGTTGACCGCATCAAAGCTCTTAATACAATTACTGTTTCTCTCTCAAAAGCTTTAACTCCAAAAGAAATTGGCAAAATTATCATTGAGGAGGCAATAAAAGGATTAAATGCTATTGGCGGAGAAATAACAGTACTTTCTGAAGATAGAAAAAACATAAAAATACTTACTTTTGCAGGCTATCCTACATCATTTACAAAAAGTGGGACTGGTACATGGATGGAAGCTTCAGTAAACCAGCCTTTACTTATGATGGATGTTATTAAGACAAAACTTCCTCTCATGATTACCGATTTCTCCTCTTTATCTCAGGAGTATGTAGTTATGAGACAATTTGCTCATAGAATTGATTGCAATGCAGGAGCATTAATGCCTCTTGTAGCAGAAAATAATTCCGTGGGTGTTTTAGGACTATTCTTCAAACACCATAATAAGTTTACAAAAGATGAGACAGAATTTTTGATAACGCTTTCACAATTATTTACGCAAGCTTATGAGAGGGCAAAAATGTATGAGGAGGAAAAGTCTCAAAAAGAGTACTTAAGAATTGTATTAAAAAGAATAGAATCACTACAGCATATTACCTCTCTGTTATCTAAAGCGGTCACACTACAACAAGTTCTCCAAACAATTATGAAGGAAGGAATGAAAATTCTTGGGGCGAATGGTGGAGAGGTTGCTTTATTGAGTGAAGACAAAAAGACTTTACGGATTGTTGCTTATCGTGGATACCCCAAATATTACATAGATAAAAATATTAAAAAAAAGGATGAATTTTCAGAAAAAGAACCGTTAATTATGTGGGAGGTACTTAAAAAGAATTATCCATTTTATATTAGTAATATTTTTGATTTTCCTTCGCATTATACAGTTGCAAAGAAATTTGTAGATGCAACTAATTTCAAGTCGCAAGCAACAGTTCCCTTGTCAGTTGGTGGAGAAGTCCTTGGATGTCTTCAATTGCTCTTTGATAAAACCGTCTCTTTTACAGAAGAAGACAAGAGCTTTATTATGTCACTTGCTCAGCAGACTTCTCAGGCTATAGAAAGGTCCAACATTTATGAAAAAGAAAAACGAATTACCGAAAGTCTTCGTCAAAGTGAAGAAAATTGGAGGCAACTTGCCGAAACTATTCCACAACTTGTATGGACTGGCGATAAAATAGGGAAATCGGAATATTACAATATGAGATGGGAAGAATATACCGGAATTTCTCAGGAGAAACTAATAGAGAAAGATCTTTGGCTTGAAGTGCTTCATCCCGACGATAAAAAGTTTGTACACGAGCAGTGGGAGAAAGCACGAAGGGAGAAAAAGCCGTATGAAGTAGAGTTTCGTATTCGTAATAAGAAGGGAGAATATCGATGGTTTTTATCAAAAGCAGTTCCGATTAAGAATAGGAAAGGTATTATTACTCGCTGGTTTGGAACCGAGACAGATATTCATGAGAAGAAATTAGTTACTCAGGAAATTGAAAGAAGAGAAGCACGCTTTAGAGCTCTTATTGAATATAGCTCAGATGCAATCGTCTTAACAGATGCAAATGGAACTATTATTTATTCAAGTCCATCTACAAAAAGAGTGACTGGATATTCTCCTGAAGAACAATTAAAAAAATCAATGGTTAGTGCTATTTACCCTAAAGATCAAGAAAAAGTAAAAATGTTTATTAAAGAATTAGTCTCTTCTCCTGGAGATCAGCTGCTTCCCATTACGTACAGGAGAATTAATAAAAATGGGTCAATTCCTTGGATGGAAGGTGTAGGAAGAAATATGCTGCACAATCAAAATATTAAAGCATTGGTAATAAATTACAGAGATATTACTGAGCGAATAGAATATGAGACCACAATCAAACAATCAAAAGATGAGTTAGAAATCATATTTGAAAATGTTGCAGATGCTGTTGTTGTATGGGATGCAAAAGGAGATATTTTATATGTTAATCATGCAGCAGCGAAGTTAAATAGATATTCTAGTATAGAAGAATTTGTTGAAGATATATCCTACGATAATTACCTTTCCAGGTTTGAAAAAATTGTTGATGAAGAGGGACATTTGTTGTCTGAGGATCAAATGACACTACATCGCACTATGCGTGAAAAAAAACCAACCCAAATTACTATGTGTGTTACTTTTCGAGATACCCATGAAAATCAATGGAGACAAGTGACCTCAGCACCTATCTTTGATGATGCAGGAAATATTTTGCTCATTGTTTCTGTTGCTCAAGATATTACAGAAGAAAAACAAAAAGAGAAATTAAAAGACGAGTTTATTAGTACAGCGAGCCATGAACTCAAAACTCCTATTACCAGTGCAAAATTATACGCGGGTATTTTAAGTGAAAGGATACAACAATTAGGAGATCAAAAAACATATACCATGATTACAAAATTGGACGTTCAGTTGGATAGATTGACAAAACTTATTAACGATTTACTTGATGTAACAAAAATTAAGTCAGGGAAGATTATGTTTAATAAAGAAAAAGTAGCTATAGAAAATCTTCTGAAAGATACCATTGAAGAAATACAATATACAACCGTTACTCATAAGCTCAATTTAATAGGTGAATCAAAAAAAATAATACTTCTTGATAAAGAAAGAATGAGACAAGTCATTATTAATCTACTGACCAATGCTATTAAATATTCCCCTGATGCAGATACAGTAGATGTTCTTCTCACGGAAGATAATAAAGGCGTTACTATATGTGTAAAAGATTATGGGGTAGGTATTGAAAAAAATGATCAAGAAAATATTTTTGAGCCATTTTATCGCTCACCCATACGTAATGGACAGAATTTTCCTGGTCTTGGACTAGGCCTTCATATATCATCAGAAATTGTTAAAAGACATGAAGGAAAAATGTGGGTTGAGAGTTCAGTTGGGCAAGGGACCAAGATATATGTCTATCTTCCTCTAAAACAACACAATCATGAATAAAAAGGGACAACTGGCAGAAATTGCTGAAGAAATTGCACATTGTAGAGTATGCCAAAAAGGATCTTTGGGAAAACCTGTTCCGGGAGAAGGAAATCCTAATGCTAGCATTATGTTTATTGGGGAAGCACCTGGCAAACAAGAAGCAGAAACAGGACGTCCTTTTATTGGTCGCTCAGGGCAACTTCTGAGAAAACAAATACGTGATATAGGACTTTCAGAAGATGAAGTCTTTATAACAAGTTTAGGTAAATATTTGCCTGCTACAGGTACTCTCTCTCAAGAACAGATAGATCATGGGAAACACTATTTATGGAAACAAATTGGTATTATACAGCCACAATTACTCGTACTTTTGGGAAGTGTTGCAAGTAAAGCAGTTTTAGACATGTCGGTATCAGTTGCCAAAGAACACGGAAAAGTAATAAATAAAAATGGACAGAAATATTTTATAAGCTATCATCCTGCAGCAGCTATTCGATTTGTAAAAAATTTTGTCTATTTTGAACAAGACTTTAAGCGTCTTAAAGCGACAATTGCAACGCTATAGTTTCCTCTTACCATTCTCTTAGGAAGATAGGAAAGTCTTCTTACGTGGGATAGTTACTGTGTAATAAGAAATGGGTAATTCTTCTGGTTGGCATGGTAACAGAAAAGGACATTCGCTTGCTGGCAAAGCAGGAGGATTAAAAACATCGCAAAAATACGGAGAGCATTTTTATAGTGCTATCGGAAAAAAAGGCGGAAGGGTAAGTCCAGGTAATTTTAAAAATAACCCTGAAAGAGCGAAAAAAGCAGGGAGTTTAGGGGGAAAATCAAGGCAAAATACTAAGAAAAGTTATGAAAATTGAGTAAGAGCAAGCAAAAGCATGAAGAAGCTAATCTTACCTAATTCTTACCTTTCTCTTACGCACTCTTTGGTGTTTTATAAGAGAATGGTAAAGCACGAAATTGCTTAATGAAAGGTGTCCTCAATTGACATGCTTTTCAATAAGCTACTACAATAGATATATGATGGTAAATAAAGTATTAGTTGTTGAAGACGATCAAGGAATTCAAGAATTTTTGAGAGAGCTTCTTTTGGATAATGGTTTTGCTGCCGAAGTTGCTTCTGATGGCGTTCAAGCATTATCTCTTATTAAAAAATCTCAGCCTGATTTAGTGCTACTTGATTTAGGTCTTCCCAACTTAGCTGGTGAAGCTGTTTGTCTTGAAATAAGAAAAAAATATCCGGACCTCCCTATTATTATTCTTACTGCAAAAGATGATGTGTCAGATGTTGTCCGCGGACTTAATTTAGGTGCGGATGATTATATTACCAAACCATTTGTTGCTGATGAACTTATTGCACGCATTAAGGCCAGACTTCGCCACAGTGATGAAGTAAAGTTAATAATTGCAGATTTAGAGTTAAATAATAAGACGTTTGAAGTTAAAAGAAGTGGCACACTTATACAACTCTCTCCTCATGAGTTTAAACTACTCCAATATCTTATTAGTAATAAGGGACGCGTATTGACTCGAGAAATGATACTTAATAGAGTATGGTTGTATTCCTATGAAGTAGATACGCGAGTTGTTGATGTATATATAGGGTATCTTCGCAAAAAAATAGATGCCGATTATAAAAAGAAACTCATCCACTCCGTGCGTGGTTTTGGTTATATGATTAAGGAGTAACCTGCTTTTCTTAGTGTCCTCTTACCGATCCATTATTCCCTTGTTAAATTCTTTTTGTACTATATATGAAAATAATGGAATCTGCCCTATCGTTTGAAGAAATTAAAGAAATTAAACAGTTAGATATACTTTCTGGTCTTTTGGTTGTTTTATTTGCTTTTTTCCTTCTCTTATTCTACTCGTCACCTCTGATAGAAACTGTTCAGGGAGCAATGCTTCCTCTCTCGCAGATGTCCTTTCACAATAATCCTTAGATAGTTTTTGACTCACAGTGAGTCACGTTAGAAACTTATCTTGTTTGTTAATGGTTTTTGTTCTATAATACTTTCTTCTAAGACAGAGAAACTAATATGGTAACAAAGCCTGTACGTAAGGAACATATTAAATTAAATCAGTGGTTTGCAACCGCTATTTGTGGTAATGATATTTTAAGTTCCACATTTTACGTTTCCGGTATTGCTATTGCATTTGCTGGCGTTTTTGCACCACTTATTCTTCTTTCTATTGCTGTTGTTTTGTTTTTATACAAAGCAGTCTATATAGAAGTAGTCGAAGCACTTCCTACAAATGGGGGAGCATATAATTGTTTGCTTAATGCAACTTCAAAGACGTTAGCTGCAGTCGCAGGTACAATGACATTGTTATCATATGTTGCAACAGCCGTGATCTCAGGAAAAACAGCTATTGAATACATTCATTCAGCAATCAGTATTCCTGTTATTCCAGTGACAATTCTTCTCATGCTCGCTTTTGCAGTTTTGGTTATTTCAGGTATTAAAGACTCTGCGAAAGTTGCTTTTTCTATTTTTGTATTCCATATTTTGGTGCTTACTGTATTTGTCGGATATGCAATTTTCTATAGTGTTCATGGAGGACATTGGTACTTCTTTGAGAATATTACTCACACCAGGTTACTTATTTCTCAGGTTGGTGGTATTATTCCAGCATTTTTCTTTGGCTTTTCAACTTCACTTTTAGGAGTATCTGGATATGAAAGTTCGGCAAATTTCGTTGAAGAACAAGGACCAGGAGTATTTCGAAAAACACTTCGTAACATGTTAATCGGTGTTGCTATTTTTAATCCTTTAACAGCTCTTGCTGCATTAAATGTTTTACCATTTGACACTATTCTCAAGTCTCAAGATTTTCTTCTTTCAAACGTTGCAAGGGCTATGGGCGGAATAATTTTCCAATATATTCTTATTGCAGATGCATTTTTAGTACTTGCTGGTGCAGTGTTAACAGCATTTGTTGGCGTAAGTGGGCTTATTTATCGTATGACAACGGATGGTTGTTTTCCTAACTTTTTAGCAAAAGAAAATAGTAAAGGTTCTTATCCAGGAATTGTTGTTGCATTTTTCCTTTTATGTACATCAATTCTTCTTATAACAAATGGTAATCTACTATCACTTGCAGGTGTATATACCATTGCATTCCTTTCTGTTATGAGTTTGTTTGCACTCGGTAATCTTATTATGCGAGAAACCAGAACTGAACTAAAAAGAACATATCGAGCTCCAGTTATCTTTGTACTCATTGCATTCTTTGCAACAGTGGCTGGAGTTATTGGAAATATAAAAATTAATCCATTAAATCTTGATTATTTCGGAATGTATTTTGTTCCAGCAATCCTTTTTGTTTTTCTTTCTTTACGATTTGACTGGGTATTACAACTTATTTTGCGATTTACAAAATATCTTAGAAAAATTGATGAATTTGTTTACAAAAATTTTCAAGATGTAACTAATGGTAGTTTTGTCGTCTTTATTCACCATGTGGATCGCTTATTTCAAGTACTTGAATACATTAATAAAAATGAAACAGGAAGAAATGTTATTCTCGTGCATTGTAATAATGGCAATAAAGAACAATATGATAAAAGCCTTGAAGAATTAAAAGAAGTATTACCAAACTTAAAAAAGGCAGGCGCTTTCCCTCATTTCAATATGGATGTGGTATATAAAAATAAACCATTTAGTCCCGACCTTATCGATGAAGTTTCAAAAGAATTTAAAATAAGAAAGAATAGAATTCTTATTGGGTCTATTCATGATGAGCATCCATTCGAATACTCTGATTTAGGTGGCGTTCGTATTATTTTCTAAGCCTACATTATTTTATCAGCTGCTATTTTGAATTCTTGCTTTTTATTTTTGTTCGTGTTTAACAATGTAACAATTTTTATCTTATTCCTGTTGACTTTTTTATATATCAGAACTAATATGAAAATATGAACATTCTAAGTCAACTTCTTTCTGTTCTTCCTTCTCAGCCTGTGTATGCACATTGTGATATCCCATGTGGCATTTATGATCCAAAACCAGCACAAATTGCAGCAGCGACAGTCGCAAAAATGGTTGAAAAAGTAGATGCACTTCCAGAAAAAGACAAATGGACCACTGATGATCACGCAAATTTTGTTCGCTACATTTGGACTAAAGAAGAGCACGCAAGAAAATGCAAGGAAGAGCTCCTTATCCTATGGACTGATTATTTTAAACCACAACATTTGGAAATGTTTCCAAATCTTCATGACACTTTTTGGAAAGCAGCAAAATTGTGTTCGGAAAATAAACAGCATGTTAGTATGGAATCAGCAGAAAAATTAGTAATGGCTGTAAATGAAATAGCAGACATGTTTGAAAAAGCAAAAGCTGCAGCAGCAAAATAATTTTAAATTTGCAATTTCCAATTTCCAATCAATCTTCAATTCTCAAAAATTTTAAAAAAATACTATCCATTCTAGTTCCAATACGTATTTTTGATATTGTTGGAGCCAGTATGACACCGACCCTTTTCCCAAAACAAAAGATACTTGTTTGGTTGTTTGGAAATCTAAGAACAGGAAATATAGTTGTTCTGAAAGATCCAAGAAATGGACGATTATTAGTAAAGCGAATAATGCAGATAGATAAAGAAAAACTTTTTGTAGAAGGAGATAATAAGAAGGAAAGTACAGATAGTAGGCACTTTGGATGGGTTTCTAAAGAGTTTCTTGTTGGAAAAGTTATCTATCCCCAGAGGTGATTTTTCAGGAGTTTCTTATTCCTCAGGTGTACAATAGGTATATGAAGAAGATGTTACTTATTATGTTGATACTTCTTGTGGGTATTGGAGGATATCTTGCCTATAGACAAGTCCTACCTCCATTAAAGGAGAGTAGTTCACAACAAGTAACTCCTCATGTTCCCTCTATCTCACTAAGTATTGCAAACATGCGACAGCAAACGTATCCAGGAAGTGACATTATTATAGAACAGACACTTTCTAGTGGAAGTAATTACAACCAATACATTGTTAGTTATCAATCTGAAGGGAATAAAATTTATGCGTTAATGACTATTCCAGAAGGACAGAAACCAAGGAGTGGATGGCCTGTGATTGTTTTTAATCATGGGTATATTGCACCGACAACCTATCAAACATTTCCTGAAATAGGGCAGTATGCCACCTATTATCCTCCTTTTGCACGTGCAGGTTATATTGTTTTGAAGCCGGATTATAGAGGGAATGGAAATTCAGATGGTAAGCCAGAAGGTGCATATTATTCATCAGCGTATGCTACAGATGTCTTAAATGGGGTCGCTTCTGTAAAAAGATATAAGGATGCTAATCCTCAAAAAATTGGCATGTGGGGACATTCTCTGGGTGGTAATATTACTCTTCGGAATATTGTTGTTAATACAAAGGATATAAAAGCTGCGGTCATTTGGGGAGGCGTTATTGGAACATATACAGATTTGGAGCATTGGCATGACCCTGCATATCACCCTTCTGCGTATGAGCTCTCACTTCGATATCGTTATAGAGCAAACCTTGAAAAATCATATGGTACCCCAGAATCTAACCCAAATTTTTGGAATTCCATTGACCCGACATTCTTTCTCAAAGATATAACAGCACCTATCCAAATACAGGCAGGAGAACAGGATGAAGAAGTACCAGTATCTTTTTCTGAGAATGTATACAATAAATTGAAGAGTTTGGGAAAGAGTGCAGAATTATACACATATTCTGGTGACAATCATAATATTTCTCATAACTTTTCTTTGGCAATGGACCGCTCAATTGCCTTTTTCGACAAATACCTAAAGTAAAAGAGACACGGGATACTAGAATAGTAAGAGATTCCATGCTTTTAGTAAGCACTTAGTATCTCACTCTATTTTTCATCAATCTCTGCATGCACTTCTGCCATTGCCATAACCTATATGCTCTTGTAGTATAAAAGCTATGGCATTTATTCTTACTGAGCTTATGGTCCTTCTTATTATCTTTGGTCTTTTCCTTGTTTTATCAGCAGTGTGGCCCCCTGATAGTCCCTGGGCTCCCTGGTGGCAAATGCCTGAGGATGTTATACGAGAAATGTGTAAAGTTGCAAAGCTTTCATCAAAAGACAGTATTTATGATTTAGGATGTGGAACTGGTAAGGCTTTATGTATTGCAGCAAAAGAATTTGGAGCAAAAGGTGTTTGAATAGAAATAGATCCTGTACGTGTTTGGCTAGCTAAGTGGAATGTTATGGTCACATCAAACGCGATTAAAAAAGAAAACCAGAAAAAGACCAAGTCAAACTTAGTATCAAAGGAAATAGATATAACTATTATTAAAAAGAACTTTTTTGATGTACCTCTTTCAGCAGCAACTGTTATTTTTGTCTATTTGGTTCCAAAAGCACTCACTGGTCTTTCAAAGAAATTTTTTAAAGAGCTTAAGCCTGGAACTCTTCTTATTACGTATATATATGATTTTCCAAAAGAGGCATATAAGGGGCATTTGAAATTACTCAAGCGTGATGAAGAAAAGAAAATCTTTGTTTACAAATTACTTGCTTAATTTCAGGATCAACCAACGGAGTTTATCAGCAAGTTTGTAGCCTTGGTAAAGCAGGGGGTTAATTATTAAATCGTAACTTCCTACGAATTCTATTCTCTCTGGTCCAAAGCGCTCTTTAAACTGTGTAAAGCCAAACCAGGGATCTGATGGAGGAGTTCCTGGTGCAGCCGAGCCCCACAAATCGAAAAACTTCAGTTTATGCTTTTTTCCAAAGCAAATTGCTTCCCACATCATGAGCGTTGAATGCATGACTTCACGATGCTCTTGAGAAGATGCACCGTATGGATAGTACAAGCTATCTTTAAAAATAAAAACAATCCATGCGGTAAGCGGTTGGTCTTTATATGTTGCAATGAGTAAATGTGAAGAGAGTATATTCTCTTTTGCATTATGAGGAAGCGTCTTCCATTGGGCTTGGTGGTAGGACTTTGTATGAGCAAAAAACCGTTGACGAGATGTTGTTTTTTCGGTCAATTCCCAAAATATATCAAAGGCTTTTGAGGAATTTTCTTCTTTAACAATAACATTGTGCTTTTGAGCAACTTTAATGTTATACCTTGCTTTGGGATGCATTGCCTTGAGGAGATCTTCGTCTGCTTTTGTCAGATCAAGCTGTAAGGTATGTTTTGTAAAAAGTGGATGTGCAGCCTGTGGCAATTTCCAATTCTTCCCTTGATTCATGATTCCTAATTCTTGCTTCTGAACATTGGGTTCCAATTGTATAAAAATACAATTGTTTTCTTTTCCAACTCTTTGTAGTTCTTCCAATAATTCCTTTGTGGGTAGAGTGCCTTTTGGTAAATAGCCTATGGTCCAAGGCGTACGGGGAATGTTATGAATTGTTAGTTGAAAAGCTTGTATTAATTTGTCATTTTGTTCTAAACCACGTCTTACCACTCTTATCCCTGTATGTTCACGAAATTCTCCCCATTCAAAGGATTGTAAAGGATGTGTTGCGAGCTTATTAAAAGCATCTTTATCTTTGGGTGTTATATCTCTCCACATACTCATTTCTAACAGGTACCAAAAGAGCCAAAAGGGACACAAGAGATTTCTGTGCCTTTATTTCGTCATAGGTAGTCTGGATAATCTCCATCACTGTCCTTATACCCTGGAGGCTTGAGCTGCTCTCCAATGACATCTTCAGGTAATTCTAGTATAAACCTTGAGATAGTATTTGTACTACGTTGTCCAAAAAAGAGACGTTTCGTAGTATAGGTAAGAAAAAGCCGTTCTTTAGCTCGTGTCATCCCCACATAGCAAAGTCTTCTTTCTTCTTCCAACTCATTTTTATCCATAAGAGATCGACTGTGTGGGAAAAGGCCTTCTTCCATACCAATCATAAAAACAACAGGGAATTCCAGTCCCTTTGCAGCATGAAGAGTCATAAGTGTAACAGCATTTGTTTTTTGTCCTACTGACCCATCAGGCATACCTGCTTGGGCTGTAGGAGAATACTCTTGTTCAACAAGTGCAACATTTTCTAAGAAATTCACTACACTAGAAAAAGAGAGAGCAACAGAGCGGAGTTCTTTAATATTTTCCAGCCTTTGTCTATCTTCTTCGTCATCTTCATCATACAAATCCAAATATCCAGTTGCACGCATAATGCCATCCAATAAATCAATGGTTGGTAAAGGGTCTTTCCCTTTCAGGTCTTCCAAAAAGACTTCAAATTTGAGAAGGCGAGTTTTTCCTAATTTTTCAATTCTTTTCCATGAAACACTGTCTTTTCGATTAACAACTGCACGCAAGTATGATAGAACATCCTTAACTTCTTTTCTCTCATAAAATCGTGTTCCCCCAATGAGAGTGTAAGGAATGCCATGGTGCAGAAGAATTTCTTCAACAACGCGGGATTGCGCGTTTGTCCTATACAAAATAGCAATGTCAGATAAATTATCTGATCCATAATTTTGGATAAAGCTTGTGATAAACAGTATTTCTTCCTGTTCGTTTCGTGCTTCATAGACTACCAATTCTTCTCCACCATCATTTTTTGTCCACAACTTAAGGACTGGGTGAGTGGTATTGTGGGAAATAACATGAGATGCAGCATCAAGAATTTTTTGCGTAGAACGATAATTTTGAGATAGCTCAAAAGTCCGGACATTTGGGAAATCAACCTTGAATTTAGAAAGATTTTGAAAGTCAGCTCCACGCCAGGAATAGATGGACTGAGAAAAATCTCCAACCACACACACATTGTTGTACTTTCTTCCTAATTGTCGAGTAAGTTTGTATTGGACTTTATTCGTATCCTGATACTCATCAATAAGAATATACTGAAATTTCTCTTGATACTTTTCAAGGATTTCCGGATGCTGGTCAAAAAGGGCAACAACTTGAAGGAGTAAATCGTCAAAATCAAATGCATTATTTGCTTTGAGGAGTTTTTGATAGGCAGAATAGACAATGCTAACTACTTGCTGAAATGTCCCTTTTGCAAATTGACTATATTCAGAAGGAGAAAGCATTTCATTCTTAGCCTGAGATATCATAGCATGAATTGCTGCAGGTTTGTATTCTTTGGTTGAAATATTTAAAAGCTCCATGACTTGTTTAAGAGCATCCTGCTGATCTTGTGTATCATAGATAACAAAATCAGAGGTCATTCCCAGATGCATCGCTTCACGCCTGAGAATTTTTGCACATAGAGAATGAAAAGTAGCAACGGTTGGTTGACTTGTTGCTGAAAGAATTTTTTGAATACGCTCTTTCATTTCATTGGCAGCTTTGTTAGTAAAGGTAAGACATAAAATATTTACGGCAGAAATTTTCAGTTCGGATATTAGGTATAATACTTTAAAGGTAAGAACACGAGTTTTCCCAGATCCTGCACCGGCGAGGATAATCATGGGGCCTTGGTTGTACAAAACAGCCTCTTGTTGCTGTTTATTCAGTTGCTTGAGAAGGTCATTGTTCATAGGCTATAATAGAAAGACTTCTACTATTTTAACACATGAAAAAAATATATATTATCGGTAACTGGAAATCACATAAGACAGTCTCAGAAGCTGCAGAGTGGTTTGAAAAGATTTCTCACTTGAAACCTCAATTCTCAAATCTGGAGAATAAAACTATCATTCTTTGTCCACCTTTTGAACTGCTGTCACTCTCTTCAGCTCTTATTCAGGAATATGCTTTACCTTTTATTCTTGGAGCACAGGATGTATCTCCATTTGATGAAGGAGCTCATACAGGTGAGATCGCAGCAGTGCAACTCAAAGAGTTTGTACAATATATTTTGGTTGGTCATTCCGAAAGACGAAATCTAGGTGAAACAGATGAAATAGTTGCACAAAAATCCCAACAAGTATTAAAAGCAGGACTGATACCAGTTGTTTGTGTCCAAGGAAAAGAAACACCAGTGCCTGAAGGAGTACACGTCATTGCATATGAGCCTGTATTTGCCATTGGGACTGGAATAGCCGATACCCCGGAAGATGCAGAAGAAGTTTTGAAATTCTTTAAAGAAAAAGGTATGACAACAACTATTTACGGAGGAAGCGTAAGCCCTGAAAATGTTTCTTCATTTACAACTCAGCCTTCTGTGGATGGTGTTTTACCAGGAAAAGATAGTCTTAATCCTCAATTGTTTGCCGATATTATTACTAATAGTTGATCATGCGTAAAGGATTTATCATTGTTAGTCTTATTCTTGTTGCCTTTTTGGGTTGGCTTTTCTGGCCACTCTTCCAACGTGTTGCTCCAACTGCTACTCAGGTTTTGCTCCATACAGCACCCTCTCTTGCCTCTACCAATGGAAAGACAAATATCTTACTTCTTGGTATTGGTGGGGGCACTCATGATGGACCAAATCTTACAGATACCATGATACTTGCCAGTATTGATGTGAAAGTAAATAAAGTGACATTGATATCAATTCCGAGAGACTTATGGGTAACACACCTTTCTGAAAAAGTAAATGCAGTGTATGCTGACGGACAAGATAATACTCCTCCTGAAGGGCTATCTTTAGCAAAATCAGAAGTCGGAAAAATAACCGGACAACCAATGCATTATGCATTCAGAATTGATTTCCAGGGCTTTGTAAAGGCTGTAGATGAAGTTGGAGGGGTTGATGTGACTGTAGACCGGACACTTGATGATTATCTATATCCAATTGAGGGAAAAGAGGAGGAGACCTGTGGGCATACAGATGCTGAAATTAAGGACTATTCAAAAAATGCGAGTGATTCGTCAGCTTTGGAGTTTTTCCCGTGCCGATACAAACACTTGCATTTTGATCCAGGCAAGCAGCACATGGATGGACAGACAGCACTTGAATATGTACGGTCTCGTCATGCTCTGGGAGCTGAAGGAAGTGATTTTGCTCGATCTGCCCGACAACAAAAAGTCATAGAAGCATTTAGAGAAAAAATATTTTCATTGCAGACAATCTTTAATCCAAATAGGCTGGCAAATCTCTACAGCATTTTACAAAGTAGCATTGATACAGATATTAAGCAACAAGAGGTAGGATTATTTTTACAGCTTGCTCCTAAATTACGAAGTGCAAAAATAGAAAATGCTGTTTTGGATTATGGAGATGCTATTACTGGGCGTCCTGGTCTTCTTATGAATGCCCCCTTATCTCCTACATACAGTTATGCTGCTGCTCTTATACCAAGAATTGGGGATGGAGATTTTTCAGAAATTCAAGCTTTTATTGCGTGTGAAATAAATAAGGGTGGATGCAAAGTAACTGCTACTCCAGTAACTCCTACTGTGGGAAAGTAAAGATTCAGGATTTAAGAAATGATTTAAGGATATCTAGAATTCCATTTTCCTTCTCCTTTTGGAATTTTATACTACAAACTATCACTCTAAAGAGATTTGATAGATTGTAGTGGCTCCATTGTGATAAATAACTTTGCCTAGCTGTTTAAATTTCTCATCATTAACAGTATATTTTTTTCGTTCCATGTCTCCAATATACATGTAGGTAACGTTATATTTTTTTATGATATTTTTTGTTTTAGCAATGTCAGCTGTTTCATAAAGTGTTTTAACATCTTCAATTCGGGGAGGTGCTATGTCATAGGTGCCATGCCAGAGCCATTCATGGACTGTCCATCCAAAAATAGTTGGTAAGCCAGTGTTACTGGAAATTCGTTCATAATCCGTGTATGAATCTCCTTGTGCTTCAACCATAACTGGTTGGCCTTTAATATTTTGATTAATCCAGGTAATGGCATTAGCATCGCTTTTATATGAAGACAGAAGGTACTTTGTTCCGTCTACTCCTTCAAATTTTTGTAAATTGTTATAGTAAGAATTAATTGCAAAATACGGATAGATACTAACAATGGTAATAAGTATACCACTCATAAGAGTAAAGACAAAAATAAATGGAGCCTGTATTTTTTTCTTAAATGATATACCCGAAAAAATTCTCAGAATGGAGTATGCACTGGTTAAAGAAAGAATGATAAAGGCTTGATAACATAATTTAAACATAGTGTTTGCTCTAAAATACGTTGTATAAATATCTTTTAGATACACAAATTCTGGAGCGAGAATAAGAAGAAATGCAAAGCAATTTAAAATAGTGATAAAAATATCCATCTTTTGATGTTCTCTCTTTGCCGTAAAAAATAGGAAAAAGCTCAATGCGATAAACCAGAAAAAGAAAAAACCATAGAGAATTGCTAACTGCCACCATGGACTATATTGGCAATATCCTTGTTCAAAAAGAATAGGGCCAATTTTCCCTATATGGATTAAAAAATCAGGTGGACAATTAATACCTATTTGAGATGCAAACGGTTTGAAAAATAAAGAGAACGGAAGAGATACAACAAAAAAACTTCCGACAACCAGTCCTAGTTGTATAAGAATATTTTGCCAGGATATTTTTTTATATTCATACAGTTTATAGATAAGAATTGTTGACGAGATGAGAATATAAATAAGTCCATCCCATGCATTAGTCATGTACATTATGCCACTAAGACCTCCCAACAAAATAGTATTTAGTATTTGGGATTTAGTATTCAGATTTAAAGGTTTCAAGAAAATAACCAGGAGAGTTGCAAGAGTTAATAGGACAAAGGGAATATCGAGTACATGCCCATGGAGGTCTGAAACAACAAAAGAGTACATAGGGAATTCATGAATTGTATGATAAATAAATCGTGTTGCATTGGGATACCAATAGGAATTAGGGAAAGTTTGAGGAGAAAAAATTAATTGCCATGGAGCAACCGGGTTATCATTTTCATAAGGTTTAAAGAGTGTATAGATGGTATGAAGATTGCCTGCAAAAGTGACTAGCCAAGCAGATAGAATTCCGGGAATGAGAAATGCTGTGAATCGCTTCCTTAACTGCTTGAGTAATGTGTAAAAATTACCACCTAATGAAAAACTGCCAACAAAAGTAAACGAAAAAATGGTAGCGATCATAAAATTAAAAGTAATATTACTTGGAAGAAGTGATAATTTAGTCAGGACGGCAGTGACAAGGTGACCAAAATAATAATAATTTATGTATAGAGGAGTCATCCACATATCTTTTGGAGGGAAATAGGTGCTTCTGAGAATAGAATTTACAAATCCAAAATCCATGAATTTTTCTAAGCCATTGATATTAGGCTGAAACCCTCTCACCCATGACCAGGTAATGAGACCAGTGAAAAAGAGAACTTCTTCGATAAAAAATAACCCTAGTGACTTTTTCATCTCCAACAAATCCTCTTTTTTTAGAAGAAAAATATTTACTAGGGAAAAAGTAAAAATAATTCCAACCAAAGCATAATGATTAAAGGGAACAAGATGGATAATACCCAAAACAAAGCTTGTATAGGAAATAAGAATAATACCAATAATTTTAGAAAAAATATAACCTTTATCTAAAAATGAAGTAAAGAGTCTTTTTGTTATTGGAAGAAAAATAACTCCAATCATAAAAAAAACAACCCACCAAATTAGTATTTGTTTGATAACATCTATCATAACATTTGAGAAATATGCGTTATTCCAAAAAGATTTTTTGTTATAGTGTCAGTGCTTTGGGGATTTAACCAGTAGAAATTAGTTTGTGGATTATTTTTTGATAAAAATTTTAATAGTGAAAGATCATCATCAACATATTTTTGAATATGCTCTTTTTTAATAATTTCATTTTTAAATTCATGTGGTTGTTCATCATGATAATTGAAATACAGTTTGTCAAAAATTTTATCCAGATGAGCTTTTTTCACAACGTCTGTAGTCCGTCCTTTTAAAAAGCTAAATCTGCTGGATATAAGAAATAATTTTGTATGATCTTTTTGCGAAAGCTTTCTCACAAAGCTTACATTTGGGGTTATGTAAGGTCTGAGTAATGGGTGGTGAGATAGAATGCGGATATATTGCTCAAATTTTCCCGGAATTCTATAGAGCAAAATTCCATTATCTTTTTTCTTGTATAACTTATCTATAATCCAGGATGGAATGAAAGGTGGATAATCAATAAAAACTTTATCTAAATCAAAACCAATATTCATTGTTTTAAAAGAACTTAGTAATAAGGTTAAGGATTTGAAAATTCCATCCCACTCTGTGTGTCTTACCTTTCCTTCCTATAATTTCATTTCGATGTTTTTCATACCATTGGTATGTTTCTAAAAGCAGTTGCTTATTTGACTTTTTAGGTTCCCATTTCAGCAGTTTTTGTGCTTTTTGTATGGAGACATATGATGGGACTGGAAGTGTTTTATAATGCCATGCTGCAATGGGGGAAATGCCCAAAAATTCAAATAATCCTAAAAGGATCTGTGAAGGGACAACAGGTAATCCTACGATTTTCGATGAAGATTTTGCATACTGTATAACAGATCCTAAATCTTCTCGCCATGTCCTAAATTCTTTTGCACCGGCATTAAATATTTCATTCTCAACGTTGCTCTCTAGAGCTTTTTGAATAAGTGCTGCAATATCAGTAACTGCAAGTAATTGGTATCTGTTGTTTCCATTCCCCAAAAGGAATACTCCTTTCCCTTGATAGATTGCCTCAAACCATAATTGAAATACACCAAGTCTCTCTGTTCCTAAAAATGTTTTAGGTCGAATAATATTAATGGAAAGGCCTTTTTTCATATATTCTTTGCATAAATTTTCTCCAGCAATTTTTGATTCACCATAGAATCCAATTGGATCAAGCGGACTTTCTTCTGTTTCTGGAAGATGTTTGGGAACTCCATAAACTGCTGTTGAAGAGATAAATACAAGTCGTTTTATGTGATTTTTTAATGATGCTTCCAAAACTGCTTTTGTGCCATCGATATTTGTGTGAAATATTGCTGATTTAGTTTTTTGTATTGGTAGTGCAGCTGCAGTATGAACAACAAAATCGCAATCCTTAAATTCTTTCAAAACTTTATTTTTGTCTGTAATATCTCCCTTAACATAGATAACTTTTCCTAGTAGGTCTTGTGCGTCCAAAGGGGCAATATCAAAAAGAGTAACAGTATAATCTCCTGATTGTAAAAAATGCCTCGCTAAATGGCAACCTAAAAATCCTGTGCCTCCTGTAATTAATACTTTCCTCTTTTTCATAGGTTATGCTTCATTCTACCTCATTACCAAGCTTCGCTCAAGGTACCTTTTGAAAAATCATTACTTTCGGATGATCATATACGGTAAATGATTCGTCCGCCTCTTGGTCATTAATCGGTTGATTACTGAAAGGAAGTGTTGGATATGAAGCAAATTCAGCTATTTTTTTAAATCCTTTTTCTCCATGGAAAAGCTGTGTATAATAGTTGGCTGTGAGTGGGTAACAGTGAGGAAAAGGGTGTTTATTACAGTCTGCTAACTTCTGGAGCGGAACATAGAGCCTGTTTGATGCAATGATAATATAATCAGTTGTTGTAAGCTGTTGGTTGATTTGTTGCCACTTGAAATTAGTATCAGGGTCATACAATGGCAATGTTATCATTGTATATACGTCTTGTCCTAAAAGAGGAAGGGAATCATCCCAATGTTCAATAGCAATATGTGAGCCAGGAGCAATATGCGTTTGTATCCAGTTGGTTGCTTGAACCCGGGTATTGGGTAAGGAGTAGATATGGAGAAACGCAAGAGGCCAATAACCAACCAGGATGACAATATACAATACCAGAAGGATTTTGAGCCAATAGAAACCATGTGAACTAGTAAGATATGTAATAACTTTTTCAACACCTATTCCAGCAAAGAGAGCAAGAAGTGGGTACATCGGAAGCATATATCTCATAAATCCAACTGCAAACTTTCCTACAACAAAAAAGTATGTCCCTAAGAAAAGTATAAGAAGTATTTCTTCTGGCCATTTTGTCTGTTTTTCTTTTTTATAGAGAGAGTATAAAACCATAAGGAGACCAGAAAGAGAAAAGAGAAAAAGAACAGGTCCTTGTCCCCAGAGAAACATGTTTTTAATCTCATACAGATAGGGTATTTTGTCTACGTATTGCAGAGTATAAGGAAAAGTAAATGCATCTTTTGTCATTTGGTATTGCTGTAGTGTTTGTGTCAGGAAAGTGGAAAAATCAATAAGTGCATATGGTTCAAAAATAAAAAATGTAATACAAGCAGTAAGAAAAATATATATACCAAATGGGACATTTTGCATAATAATTTTCTTTACTTCTTCTGCATGCAAATGAATTTTTCTTTTGTGTCTGAGAGCGAGGAGCCATATATCTGCAATGAGTGTGAAGCTTATTGATGAGATAAGAGCAACTGCACTATTTTTTGTTGCTAAGGATAATCCAAATAGTATTCCAACCAATAATGCTTTTTTATAGGAAGGTTCATTATACAGCAATACAATGCAATACAAACACAACGTAACGAGGAAGGTGAGGAGAGGGTCAACAACATAAAAATGGGAAGTTTGCAAAGCAAGTGTTGATAGTCCATAAAAAAGACTTCCCAGAAGGCCACTGAACGTTGTAAAAATTCTTTTCCCCAGAAGAAAAATAATAAAAAGAGTCCCTAAATCAGCTGTTGTTGATATGATTCTTCCTACAATACTCATTCCATCATATGTGCCTAAAAAAGGAATCCAAAGGGAAAGAATGCTGCTCAGGAGTTTTAAGAGATATAAAGGGAAAGACCCATAGGCAAAAAAATGGGGATTCAAGGGACTTGTGACTGAAAAAAACTGAGAAAACGATAAAGGAAATGCAAGAGGCTGAGAAAATAAGATAATAGCTCTTTCATCAGGATGTAAATGAAAGCCATTATCCCAATTAATGCCATATGCTCTCAAACTAAAAGAGAGTAAGAGAATAATAAATAAAGAAATTAATTGAAATTTTTTCATAGCTTTTTTTCAAAGATAACTACTGTTGGTCGATCAAAGACAGTTGTTGTTTCTTCTACATTAAAGAGAGGATCTCCGTCATATACTATTTTGCAAAATATATTACATGGTGTTTCATATACTTTTTTAAAATCTGTTTTATTGTCTAAAAGATTGGTATAAAGAGTGTTCCCTTTTGGGAAAGTAGTTTTATTAATCATTCTACTATGAATAAGTCGCTGACTTGGAATAATAAATATTTTTGCTTGTGAAAGGTTTTGTTGCACCAGAGAGAAAGCATCGGCATTAGTTTCGATGTCATAGACAGGAATTAGTTGTATATTCGGGAAAAGAGGGTTAAAAGGAATAATACCCAGATCATAAGGCTCACTTACAGTAGGACTAGTGGATGCTATTGTATGTTTTGCCCATACTGACGCAGCAATTCTGGTATCCTGTGAAAAATAAACCGTTTTTATAAAAGCATAACTGTATATAATGACGAATATGCCAAGGAATACTAATGTTATTTTTTTCAGTTTGGTAGGTAAGTTGGTAAGAAACATAGCAGTCATTATATAGAGAAAAGGAAGTGTAGGAAGTACATAGCGTGTCCATTTCACATAAAAAAATGCTTGAGATAGAAAGACGAGTATGTAATATGCAGCAAGCAGTATAATGGCCATGTTTTTATTTTTAATTCCCTTAAAAATAACAAAAAAGAAGGCTGGGATAAAAAGAAATTCGACGAATGGATTTACAAGAAAAGGATAGACCTTAGAAAATTGAAAAAGTATTGGGATAGTATTAAAAAAACTTCCCGTATAAAAAACCGGAAGTGTCCCTAAAGCAACTGAGGATTCATAATGGATACTGTTAAAAAATGATTGAAAATCAAGTAATGCGAAAGGGTTTGTTACTACAAATATTACCGCAACTATAACTATATAGAGTAAAATATTGCCTAGCAATTTTTTATATAAGAGTGACTTTATAGTGATGTACTGATACATCACTATACCCAGAATAGGTAATGGAAATAATATACTGTTTGATACTTTTACTGATAACAAAATACCCATGACTGTACTTATTCTTAGAATTGTTTGGAAAGAAGAGCCTTTTGTTAAGCGAATAGAAAAATAGAATAACCATAAAGTAAAAAAAGTATTCCACATTTCAAATGTTCCAAAATGCGCATATTGAATAAATCCAACGCTAAAAGTTGCTAAAAAAGCAGTAATAAGTGCAGCTGTTTTGCCAAATAATTTTGAAACAATGATATATAGAGACGGAATAAGTAATAAAGAAAATGTTGCAGAGAAAAATCGAAGCCAGAAAATTATAGATGCAAAATCATTTTCTCTTTTTAGAATAAATGAAAAAAAATTGTTTATAAAATATACTGCATAGATAGGAAGAGACCCATAGGCAAAAAAATGTGGGTTAAATTGCTGGGGAAAAGAAAGCTGACTAATTGCATATACTATATTTCGCTCATCAGGATGAAAAAAAATGGTGCCCCCCAGAGGAGATTATAGAATCTGAGAAATGTTCCTACTAAAACTAAAAATAGAAGAAAGAGGTTTTGTTTCGAAAACATATAAGTTTAATTTTAAATTTCAAATTTAAAATCACTTTGTAATGTGGTCTGCTATCTTTTGTCCTAATTCAACAGCATAATTAGTCCCTCTATCCCAGGGATATACTTGTTGAATATTGGCCAAATAAATATTTGGTAATGGCGTATCAAATGGTGGCATAATTCTTGAGTAATTAGTGGGTATGATTGGCTGAGCAAAAGGAGTTTTAAAGATATCAACACCAATAATATCTTTTTCATATCCAGGATGTAACTCTTGAAGAATGGGATCAAACTCTTTAAGGATCTCTTTTTCTGATAAAGAGAAGTATGGGTGATTTTGCGCTAAGTAGTTTCCTAAATAAACAAGATGCTCGTTATTATAGTGTTTTTTATTCATAAAATTAGTATGTTCAACAACAGCCATAACAGGAGAAGCAGGATCACACATACTTAGCCAGTAGGTATTATCAGGAAGGAACTGTTTTTTTAGTCTCAATACAACAGTCATAGCTCCGAGACCCTCAAGTTTTCGTAATTTTTCTTTATACCCTTCAGGAAGTGTTGGACAAAGCTTGAGGAATGGGAAAGAAGGAAGCGTAACAATGACTTTATCAAATTCATATTTTTCTTTTCCGACGATAACAATTGTTTTATCTTTTACTGTTTTTATTTCAGTTACACCTGCTCCATAGAAAAATTCTCCTCCCTTTTCTGTAATAACTTTTTCTACATGTCGTGCAAAGGATAAAAATCCCCCCTTTGGATAAGCAAGGGAAGGAGTTCTTTTAACAATGCGTGCCCAAAACCATGCAAGAGAAATTTTATCTGCATAATTGCCAAATTTATTGGTAAGCTGAGGTTCCCAAATTAATTTATATGCCTTTTCACCCATAGCTTTTGGAAGATACTCTGAGGCTTTCACTTTTTCCATTGGTTTCCAGAAAGGATTGATTCTCAGCAGTCCAAGCGTTTCAATCATCCGAAGTCTATCCCATATAGGAAGTTTGGGGAAGGTTAAAAAACTGGAAGGAGAATCAAGTTGATATAGTTTTCCTTCGATAAAGACAGATGTTTTTGGACGCTTTATTGCTACAGGAAAATGAATTTCTTTTGCCAAGGATAAAACAGTATTGTCGTTCGTAAACCAATGATGGTAATAGCTTTCTAAGGTCCATTCCCATTCATTTTTTTGATAACCTATGGCAAGACCACCTGGATGATCATCCTTTTCAAAGATAGTAACTGAATGTCCTTGTTTTACTAACGAATATGCTGCCCCAAGTCCTGTAAAACCAGCTCCTATAATTCCAATCTTCATAATATTGCACCACGGCTTATCAAGAATAATACAATACCAAGGAGCGTTGTGACAATACCGGTTGTTCCTACGACTATAATACTATTGCTTCCCGTTGGTGGCAGTGAGGGTCGCGGTGTGAGGGATAGAGCAACTGTTGGAAGTAGTGTTGGCTGCAGGGTAGGAGTAATACCTGTTGGTTGTGTCGTAATGGTAGGTATTATTGTTGGTATTGGTGTTGCAGTTGGTGATTTTGTCACGGTTGGTGTTGCTGATGGCGTTGCTGATTGAGTCACCTGAGATCCTGCTGCAAAAACAGTAAATGACTGTTCGATTGTCTTAAGAATGCCACTAGCATCTTTTGTCATAATAGTTAAGGTATGGTTACCTGGTGATAGTTGTGTGGATGGTCTATATGTCCAATTGCCAAACGCATCTGTCTTAATCGTATCTGTTATAACATCTGATGAATGGATTTCTATTGTGATAGTTTGATTGGGTAAGGCTTTCCCACTAAATCGTGGTTGGGTATCAGTAAAACTTTCGTCTTTCTTGGGAGTAATAATCACAGGTGTTGCCTCAAGAGCATTATTTGCTGAGAACGATGGGAAACCAATAGTAGCTTCTGCGGAATTAGACGCGACAGGTTGGGTTGATGCAGTGAAGTTATACGTTTGAGAAAGCGTAATAAGTGGGACAGGACTGCTTCCTGATAACAAAACAGTTGCTTGCGAGGTTAAGTCTCCATTAGTTGCCAGAATATGAAGCGGTGTCGTTGGTTGGAAGGTGAAGAAATTTTTTCCATCCGATGTTCGAAAGGTATTAAGGGGAATAGTATAAATACCAGAGGATTTCGTAAGAGTTGACAAGACTTCCCCTTTGTCTGTTGTTAGATATACCAATGCTTCCTCTGGATTATTTCCATCTGGGCTAACCAGTTTTCCTGTGAGAGGAAGTTGTGAGGTAGGAGCTGTAGTAAGTGTTGGTGCCGTTTGAGCTGAGAAATACTTATCATGATTCAGATACGTCGTTGCTCCTGATGTAATAGAAAAAACATACGAAGTATTTGGTTTAAGGTTTTTAATACTTATACTATGTACTTTATATGTTTGAGGAGTTCCTGATTGTTGGTCTCGCTCATCCAAAATTGTTTGTAGACTATCTTTATCTTGTCCGATTGAGACTGTTCCGATAACCTTTGTTTCTGTAGTATAGGTAATAGATACGGCCTTGTCTGAAATATTTGTAACTCGTACTGAGTGAGGATTATCAGCTGG
Source organism: uncultured Gammaproteobacteria bacterium (assembly GCA_964598355.1). Taxonomy (GTDB): domain Bacteria; phylum Patescibacteriota; class Microgenomatia; order Levybacterales; family UBA12049; genus DASQJJ01. The sequence goes on along the minus strand of CAZRBN010000001.1, from coordinate 10,892 downwards.
AGCAGCTCCACCCAAATAGATTACTCCTGTTTGGACTAAAAATATTGTTCCAATAACTGTCCCTAAAACAAAGGCTATGCCAAATACTGTAGGAATTCTTTTATTCCAGATATTCATTATTTCAACGTACCTCCTTGGGATGCTGTTTGTGCAGATTGAGAAGCAACGTTATTAAATGGAAGAGTCGTTGGTGTAGGGGCTGGACTAAGAGTAATTGTAGGGGTAACTGAAATGGTAAATGCTGGGTTAACAACAATTCGTGTTTTCATTTTTTTGAGGGTTGCAGTATCAAAGTTGGGTTGAATTGGAGCGATTGCTTCAGTTGTTGCAGGGGTTATTGTTGAAGTAAGTGAATTATGAAGAATAGTAAATGCTATCCATGCAAAAATAACAACACAAATTGATGCAAGAAGAAATAATATATCGCGTTGTCTCATAGTTATGATTTAAAGTATGTTTTTCCTCTCAACTGCATACGAAAGGTATTGTCAACTTTTCCGATATGGGCCATAGAAATTGATTGTAATGTTATGAGCCGACTAGCGTTCGTGACATTTGTTATATATTTCACCAGATCAGCATATGCTCCTTGAGCTTCAACAGAAAATTCATAGGTTGTATATTTTGCTGATGTTGTTTGTGGTGAAATATCAACAGGCAAAGTCTGAACCCTGGTAAGTTGTACATTGTTTAGTCCAGCAAGCGTATGCAATTGTCCAACAAAAATATCGATGGATAATGAAGTAGGAATGGCGTCATATAATGGAGGAAGTGTGTCTTGGATATCCGAGTATACTTGCTGAAGAGTAGTTAAATTGGCAATTTTTTTTTGCAGACTTTGATGTGTAAAATTATCATCATCGAGTTGCTTTTGTAAATCAGAAATAGTTCCAAATGTTGGATTAATCGCGAAAATACCGAAAAATGCGATAGTGGCAAGCGTAAGAGAAAGAGTCGTAAATTGTTTTGTTCGTTTTTCTTGAATTCCAGGAATAATAGAAAGAAAGAGCTTGCTTTCTTTTGGATTGCCAATTCCAAGTTTTTTGAGAGTAGGTAAGGATATTTTTAAATTCATAGTAATGATTTCTGCTTTTCTACTTTGAAAAATGCTGTAATTCCAATGGTATATTCTCCTGTTGATGATTTATTTTCTAACCTATCTATACTTACTTTCTCGACTGTTGGATAAGCTTTAAGCTTTTTTACAAATGATGAGAGAGAAATAATTGAGCCTACAGATCCATCCACATGGATATCATTTATCGAATAAAAAATATTTTGTACGACCATATCAGATGGAATCATTGTAGAAACATCTGTGTATGTTTTGAGTTGGGTAGTGGTTGTTGTATCTATGTTTTTTGCAAGACTTAGTCTTTCTTGAAGATTCCTATATGTTGTTTCATTATTCTTTAATAATTTCACAATAGCTTGTTCTTGAGTAATTCTGTCATGCAAATCAAGAATTTGCCTGTCCAATCCAAAACGGAAAAGAAAAGCTCCTAGTGCTATAGCTTCGGTAAGGATCACTAAGACACGTCCAGCGGAAAGTGCCCAGGAAAAAAATCTATCTATGAAATGTTCTCCTCGGTTTTTAGCCAAATTAATAGATGGTGCAGTAGACTTTTCCATACTACTATTAGTCTAGGGAGAATTAAGCTCTTTGTCAAAAGAAAAAACGAATTATTAGAAGTTTAAACCTGGGTTGAAATAGTTGGACAAACCGGGGTATGGATCGTGTAAAACGTAAGATTTGAAAGGGTGAAATGAAACAATGGGTCAATAAAGCAATATATGTGGCTATTTCTTCTTTGCTGGGGATTTTTTAGTTGTTTTCTTTACTGTTTTTTTTGCTTTAGCTGTAGGTTTGGATTCTGATTTAGATGCTGTTTTGCCTCCAAGAAGTTTGGAAAGAGCTGATTTTATGCGTGCAGCCTTATTGTTATGAACAATATGACGCTTCGCTGCTTTATCTGCAGCACTGGTTGCTTTTCTGACTAGCTCGAGAGATGGGTTCTTTTTAGCTGCTTTAATAGCATCCTTCAAGGCTGTTTCCATTTTAGCGTTGCGAATTGTTGCATTTTCGTCTTGTCGCAATTTCTTTTTTGCTGATTTTATAACTGGCATGACCATATTTTATCATGCTATACTTGAATCCGCAAGAGAAAAAGCATACGCTTGGTTTTTCGAGTTGATTTCTTGTCAAAGCTCGTTTCAAAAAATCTCTTCCACATAGGGTTCTGATAAAAGTTTCAGGAGAGGATAATAATAGAATTATGCCTACAAATTTCTTTAAAAAAAGTCTCAATGTCTTACTCAAACAGCAAACAAATATCCTTTCTGCAGCCTTTATTATTATGGCAACAGTTATTTTGTCGCAGTTTCTTGGGCTTATTAGACAACGCTTTTTGGTTGGTATTTTTGGTGCGTCTAATACCTTAGGTGTTTATCTAGCTTCTTCTCGTTTACCTGATTTCTTGTTTCAATTGATTATTGCAGGAGCTTTGTCATCTGCCTTTATTCCTGTATTTTCGGATTATTTATCCAAAGGGAAAGAAAAAGAGGGTCATGAATTTGCTTCAACTCTTTTATCATTAGGGCTTGGTATTTTCGTTGTTATTTCTTTAATTTTGGTCATTTTTGCTGAGTATTTCTCATATCTTATTGCTCCAGGCTTTAGTCATTCTCAAATTGTTCTTATGGCCAATCTCATGCGGGTTATTGTCATTGGAGAATTATTTTTTATTGTTGCAAGCTTTCTCTCTGCTGTCCTTCAGTCTTATAACCACTTTTTTATTCCTGGTATTGCTGCAGCTCTATACAACTTGGGAATTATTATTGGTATGGTAACACTATGGCCATGGCTTGGAATCTTTGCTCCTGCTGTTGGGGTTATTATCGGAGCAATTATTTTTTTAGCTCTGCAAATTCCCTTAGTAAAACGAGTAGGGTTTTCTTTTCATCCAAAAGCACTGAAAAATGTAGCTGGAATCAAAGAAATCTTTCACCTCATGTGGCCAAGGACGATTTCTTTGGCGATTTTTCAAATTGGGACGCTGCTTACGGTCACACTTATTTCATTTTTATCTGATCCAGGGAGAAGTTATGTCATTTTTGACTATGCTCAAACCTTAGCATTCGCTCCTGTTGCTTTGTTTGGACAAACAATTGCTCAAGCTGCATTTCCTGTTTTATCAAGGCAACGAGAACAGCTTGATGATTTTAAAGTAACCTTTTTGACAAGTCTTTCACAAATGCTTTATTTAGTCCTACCTATTTCGGTATTATTTTTAGTGTTGAGAATTCCTATTGTGAGACTCGAATATGGAGCTTCTCAATTTGACTGGCCAGCAACAGTAATGACAGGTCGTATTTTGGCTCTTTTTTCTATTTCACTTTTTGCTCAGGCCTTAACATACTTAGTATCACGGGCTTTCTATGCACTGCATGATACCGTTATCCCGCTTGTCGTAGGAGCAATTTCAACAGGTGTTATGCTGGGAATTGCAGCAGTGATGGTATTTGGAATGAAGGCTGGAATTTCTAGTATTGCCATTTCGTATTCTTTTGGGAGTATTTTTCAATTTGTTGTTTTATTTATTCTCCTTTCCTACAAAACAGGAGGATTCACAAAAGCCTACCTTTTCCTCTCATTTTCAAAAATTATTATTGCTACTTTCTTTACCGGTTTTGCTTTATATATTCCTTTGAAGTTACTCGATCAGTTAGTCTTTGATACTACCCATACAATAAATCTTATTTTGCTTACTGGAATTACAAGTTTGATTGGTCTTTCTTTATATCTTTTCCTCACGTGGATTTTCCAAGTGAAAGAAGCCCAAACATATGTACTCATGTTTAAGAAGCTGGGTAACTGGGAAGAGATACTCAGTAAAATTCAGGAGTTACTTGAGGGATCCAGCCCGAAAGTATAGTCTTTCTTTCTTCTAGCCTCACTTTCTGGTAGAATGAGTTACTAGCATTAAAGGTGAAGCGGTAACCGTTAACATTTCTCAACCTTTTTCTTAACGCTTGACGGTGAACGCTTATTTTTATAGATCAGGAATTTATTCGTAACTCCCGGATAGGTCGTTTGTCATTCACGAGGTGTATGTCATCGCCTCATGATTTCACGCCTACAGGGCAAGTTGCTTAAAAGGAATATATATGGAAAATAAATTTATTAGAAACTTTTGTATAGTTGCGCATATTGACCACGGCAAATCAACTTTGTCAGATAGATTTTTGGAGATAACAAATACTATCCGAAAAGATATTTTAGGAAAGCAGGAGCAATTTTTAGATCAAAATCCAATTTCCCGTGAGCGTGGAATTACTATCAAACTAGCCCCGGTGAGAATGTTCTATACACCAAAAGAGATCCTGAAACAAGTTCAGGATGACGATGGAAAGGATTTGAAAATTAATTCAACATATATGTTGAATTTGATAGACACTCCAGGTCATGTAGACTTCTCCTATGAGGTTTCGCGAACTCTCGCAGCATGTGAAGGAGTAATTCTGCTCGTTGATGCAACAAAAGGTGTACAAGCCCAGACAGTCGCCCATTTGCGCGCAGCACAAAAACAAAACTTAGTCATTGTTCCAGCAATTAACAAAATCGATATGGACGGAGCAGAGGTAGAGAAGACACTCAAACAATTAGAGGTGTTAGGATTTGATCCACATACGGTTTTGAAAATCTCTGCGAAGACGGGTTTGGGCGTTGAGGCGCTTCTTCAAAAGGCAATTGAGCAAATTCCTGCACCAATAGGGTCTGTAGACAAGAATCTCCGGGCACTTATTTTTGATGCTGTCTATGATGAGCATCGAGGCGTTGTTGCTTTTGTGAGGCTTATTGATGGAAAAGTGAAGACAAATGACGCACTAGAGCTTGTACAGACTCGTACCAAAACCAATGCCATTGATGTAGGGTATTTCACTCCTCAACTCGTGAGTTCGGGTCACTTATCAGCTGGAGAAATAGGCTATATTGTTACAGGAGTAAAAGATATTCGACTTGTGCGAGTTGGAGATACCATTGAGTTAAATAATTTTGCGGTTGATCCGCTCCCTGGCTATACTACGCCAAAACCTATGGTATTTTTTGGTGTGTATCCAAAATCAACAGATGAGTTGGTTCCTTTGCGAGAAGCTTTGGGAAAATTAGCGCTTATTGATGCTTCCCTTACTTTTAATGAAGAGTACTCATCCTTTCTAGGCAGTGGATTCCGTGTTGGTTTTTTAGGGTTATTGCATGCTGATATTTTTAAACAGCGACTGCAGCGGGAATATAATCTAGATCCTCTGTTTACTTTGCCACATGTGAGCTATGAAAAAATTGGAACAGGGCAAGAAGTGTCATATAAAGAGCCATATATGCATTTAACTGTCTTTGTTCCCTCAGAGTATTTGGGAGGAGTGATGACCGTATGTCAGAAAAGAAAAGGGGAAATGACGCATATGGAATACCAGGATACAAATGTCATTTTGGAGTACGACATGCCATATGCAATGTTTATTCGCGGGCTTTCCAATGATTTAAAGACTGTATCTTCTGGATTTGCCAGTGTGGATTATGAATTGATTGAGTACAGGGATGCTGACTTGGTAGAAGTAGGAGTGCAAATAAATGAAGTGCCAATTGATGTATTATCAGAGTTAACGTATCGTGAAGATGCAGAATTTATGGCTCGAAATAAAGCAGATAAATTAAAAGACAATTTACCGCGACAACAATATAAGCAGGTTATCCAATGTTTTATAGGAGCCCGTATTATTGCTCGTACAGAAATCTCTCCATATAGAAAAGACATGCTTGCAAAAATGTCCGGAGGAGATGTAACCAGGAAAAATAAGTTACTCGAAGCTCAGAAAAAGGGAAAAAAGAAGATGTTTGGTATTTCAAAAGTAGAAGTTCCTCAAGAAGCCCTCTTTGAAATGATGAAAGGAAGTTAAGTCGGAAGTAAGTAGGTGTAGTTTGTTTGTGATTTTTGAAAACTAAATAGGGGCACTAACTACTAGCTATTAACGACAAGCTATTTCTACAATCCTGCTACCAGAAGTACTCCAACCAGTGTTAGGGCTGCTCCTCCAATGCCAACAAAAAGAAGGGTTTGTCCAGGTCCTGTGGGAGGTAAATTACCACTAACTCCGCTGCCCACTGTAATCGTCTTAGAACACGATGCTGGATTGCTCACTTTGCCTTCAGATGTTGTAAGGGTGGCAGTTGCAGTAAATGTACCATTTCGGGTGTAGGAATGGGGTGTTTGTGCATTTACGTTGTCTGTGCCAATTCCTGATCCACTGGAGACAGTGTCTACCAATCCATCACCATAATTTAAGGAAATTTTTGTAACACTGTCATTTGTCGAACTACCAACTGTTGTAAAAGTCACAGACAACGGAGCAGCGCCTTGTGCAACATCTGCTGCAAGACTGCTACACGTCACAGATATATCAGTTCCTCCTCCACTACTTCCACCACCGCTAGATCCGCCACCACTAGATCCACCACTTCCACCACTGACTGGAGTTGGGGTTGGATTAGAGGTGGATGTCGGTGTAGGATTTCCACCACCTCCTGGAGTCGGAGTTGGGGTTGCGTCTCCTCCGCCTGAATCTGCACCAATAGTAATTAACCCATCTACTCCCCCTTGAAATACATTTTCAGCAGCTTGATCTCCTTGTCCTGTAGAGAGCGCTTGGTTTTGACCAGTTACGTAACTTAACTTTGTTGGACTTCCTGCGTTTGTATTTGCCTTTGCAACCAATTTTATACTCGCTATAGCTGTACGAGATTTAATAATAGCATCATTATTAGAACCGACTGAAATAGTAAAAGTCACCTGGCAGATAGTGCTGTCATTACAGGAAATGGCAGGTTGTTCAAGGACGGTATACTTCGTTCGATCAATAGTTATTGGCGTTGTGCCACTTTTATCAAGTTTTGTTCCATCATAGGTAAACGTTATTTTCATAAAAGATACTGCATTCACTCCTTGAGGATCAACAACAATGGGGACATCGACCGTTTGTCCCACTGCAATAGCGCTTTTTGGAACATCAAAGGAAAATTTGGTTGAAGCTGCTGCACCACTCTTTGTCTGTGTTTGGTTTTGTAAGACAAAAATAGCGAGAGGAAGGCCAACAAGAAGTGTCAATCCAAGGCCAAGCAGGATAAGTTTCTTTATCATAGTATTAGCATACAATATAAATAAGTAAATATACAAATACTCTATAAAGAGTCAAAGTGGAGTAACGAAGATTATAAATAGGTCTTGACAAAAATTCACTTCATCTGGTATAAATTTAGCAGTCAGTAACTCAGACTGACATTTGAGCAACTCACTGCTTAATTAGTAAAAGCCTGTCCGCAAAAAGATTTATGAAAGTAACACCTTTATTTGACAATGTGCTTATTGAGCCACTGGAAGCAGAAGAAAAAACAGCAAGTGGTATTATTTTGCCTGATTCTGCAAAAGAAAAACCACAAATGGGAAAAGTTGTTGCAGTGGGAAAAGGCAAAGCAGATAAAGATGGAAAGTTAATCTCAATGGTCGTAAAAGTTGGTGATACAGTTATGTACAAAAAATGGGGAGGTAATGAAGTAAAGGTAGACGGAAAAGAAATGACACTAGTAAGTCAGGATGATATACTGGGAACAGTTGATAACAAATAGTTTATAGCGCTAGAAGCTGATAACTAATAAATATATGGCTAAACAAATAAAATACGGACAAGATGCACAACAAGCTCTTATTGCAGGAGTTAATAAGCTTGCACAAGCAGTTGTTACCACCCTTGGACCAAAAGGACGAAATGTCTCTTTGGACAAAAAATGGGGGGGACCTTCTGTTATCCATGACGGTGTTACTGTTGCAAAAGAAATAGAACTTCCAGATGCATTTGAAAATATGGGGGCACAAATGGTCAAAGAAGCAGCTTCCAAGACAAATGATGTTGCTGGTGATGGAACAACCACCGCAACTATTCTTGCACAATCCATTATTAACTATGGATTTAAAAATGTCACTGCAGGTGCAAATCCAATGATTATGCAGACAGGGCTGCATAAGGCAGTTGAAGCTGTTGTTGCTGAAATCAAGAAAATGAGTAAGCCAGTCAAAGACGGTGACGTTGCAAAAGTAGCTACCATTTCTGCACAAAACGAGACCATTGGTAATATGATTGCAGAAGCGCTTGCAAAAGTCGGTAAAGACGGCGTTGTAACTGTTGAAGAAGGTCGAGGCGTTGAAATGTCTATTGATTACAAAGAAGGAATGGAATTTGACAAAGGATATGCATCGGCATACTTTGTGACTAATCCAGACAAAATGGAAGCAGAAATCGATGCTCCATATATTTTAATTACTGACAAAAAGATTTCAAATCTTCAAGAAATGCTTCCTTTCCTTGAAAATCTCATTAAAGTCACTAAGAATTTTGTCATTATTGCTGATGATATTGAGGGTGAGGCCTTAACAACACTTGTGATAAATAAATTAAAAGGTACTTTCAACACTATTGCAGTCAAAGCCCCTGGATTTGGAGATAGACGAAAAGAAATGCTTCAAGATATTGCGATTTTGACAGGTGGACAAGTTATTTCAGAAGATACTGGACGAAAATTAGACAGTGTTACTGTTGAGGATTGTGGAAGAGCAGACAAAGTGTGGTCTGATAAAGAAACAACCAGAATTATCGGTGGTAAAGGTGATCCAAAGCTACTGAAATCCCGAATCGCACAAATTAGAGGAGCAATTGAAAAGTCAACATCAGACTTTGACCGAGAAAAACTTCAGGAAAGACTTGCTAAATTAGCAGGTGGTGTTGCAGTCATCAATGTTGGTGCAGCAACTGAAGTTGAAATGAAAGATAAGAAAGAGCGCGTCAATGATGCAGTTGCAGCAACCAAAGCTGCTTTGGAAGAAGGAATTGTTCCAGGCGGAGGAGTAGCACTTCTTAAAGCACGAAAAGTGTTGGAAGCACTCAAAGCAGGACTGAGTGATGATGAAAAAGTCGGAGTAGATCTTCTCTGGAAAGCGCTTTCTGAGCCAATGAGAGGTATTGTAAAGAATGCAGGAGTTGATGAAGGATGGGTTGTAAAGACTGTTGAAGAATATTCAGGCAAAGAAGACAATTACGGCTACAATGTTATGACCAATTCCTTTGGTGACTTAGTAAAAGCAGGGGTTGTTGATCCAGCAAAAGTAACTAGAAGCGCGGTAGAAAATTCAGCATCAGTTGGTATGATGGTCCTCACAACAGAAGCATTAGTCACTGATATTCCAGAAGAAAAGAAAGAACCAGCAATGCCAGGTGGAGGCATGGGCGGCATGGGCGGAATGTACTAAATTAAAAAATCTTCATCTTCACCTCAATTGAGAGTTTCAACAAGTATCGCCTATAAGGTTCTTTCATAAATAATAGGGATGCGAGGATTTGCTCCTTCTCCGAACTCTATAAATAAACCATACATTGTTTCTTCTCCTCCAGGCGCATTTGGCTCTCCTCCAGAAACAGAAAAAAGTAAAGATATTCATCTGTTGCCAGAGAGGCTTTCTTTAAAATATCTCCATAAGTTTGATCAGCGTATATCCTTAGACCCTGTGTAGTGATGGCTGCTGAAATACGGCGACCTTTATGCTGTACAGTAGAACCAAAAGAATTATATGAGCTTGGTTCAGATCATGATTACAGAGTCCATGTATATATCTGATATATGAAGTAAACCATGTTGGCAACTTTTTAGACAAGTTTGGTATATGGGTTTTTCAAAAGCTTTCAGAGTAGAGAAATAGCAAGAAAATGGCACGCACTTCCAAGTATCACAAATATGTGCCAAATAGTATGATTAAAAGGTAATTTTTTCGCAATGTAAAAACCAACACCCCCTGTATAAAAAATGCCACCTGTCAAAAGAAGAAGTACCGTAGGGATTTGGACTGC
>CAZRBN010000001.1:0-931 GCA_964598355.1 uncultured Gammaproteobacteria bacterium | reverse complement strand
GTGGAGTAATGGTTTGAAAGCAAGAATAATAAGCCATCCCAAAGAGAGATACAAAATAAGAGAAAGAAGTTTTACTCGGTCAAAATAAATTGCGTGTAATACAATGCCTCCTATTGCAACACTCCATGTAACAATAAGCATACTCCATCCAAGGGGACCTCGAAGGACCGTCAGTAAAAAAGGAGTATAGGTTGCTGCTATCAACAGATAAATTGCACTATGATCCAATGTTAGGAAAACACGTTTTGCTTTTGTATACACTAGACTGTGAGAAAGTGTTGAAATAAGATAGAGAAGAATAAGGCTTCCTCCAAAAATGCTAACACCCACCACTTTCCATATATCTTGAAGGTTGGCGACTCGTAAAAAGTAGAAAGCAAGTGCAGCGGTAGCGAGAATAACCCCCACTCCATGAGATATGCTACTAAAAATTTCTTCTATAAGTGAGAGGGTAGTCATTACTTAAGTGTAGCATACTTTTTTCGCTACTAGTTGTGAGTAGACCTCTATTTTTTTGAAACTACTTTATTACGCTTCCAAAGCTTGCCTCATACCAGTAAATTCCATTATGAAAGTCTCAAAGAAAGGAGGTGAAATAGTAATGCTCAAAAGTAAAATAGTTAACTTCATTGCAGTGGGAACGTTGTTTTTTGGTGCCCTAGCACCATCTGCTTTGGCAGATGTTCGAGTGTCAGGAAATGGTGCTTTTTCAAGGACTAATGCCTCACTTTCAGAGAACAATAACGCAAGCATCAATCAACACAATAATGCTCAGTTTGAGAATAACGTGTCTGTGAAAGGAGATACCGGAGGGAATAGGTCAGATTTCAATACCGGTGGCGATGGCGGTATTGTGACTGGAGGAACTTCTGCAAATGTAGAAATTCTTAACAAGGCCGGGCAAAATTCTTTGAATCTTTCCAATTTGAAT